>DASXTD010000680.1:0-5718 GCA_036505655.1 Chloroflexota bacterium | reverse complement strand
CCAGAGTGTGGTTGCGCCGCGGCCTTCCAGCACGTAGATCATGGTCTCGTAGAGATGATGTTGTTCGGTGGTCTGCCCGCCTGGCGCAATCTCTAGCAGCTGGCCGTCGTCGAGCTCTTGAGCTGCCAGGTTGACGAACGCGCCGCTCTGGCCGGTTCGACCCCAGGGAGCGACCGGGAGGTTGTAAAGATCCTCTACATACGAGCCGGTGTACGTGGGAATGCCTTCCGCCTTTTGCCATTGCAGATACACGCTGTCCTCCCGCGTCATCCGCCCCCGCCGCGATTCGCCGTCTTCCATGCTTTCTCTCCTGGTCTGGGCTAATGTCCCAAAAGCGACGTTGTGGTCTGCTCCGGGCTCACCCTCACCCGCCCTTATCCGCCTGCGGCGGAACGGCCGTTATGGTGCCCCAGGGGGCGAGGCGAGGACCGCCGGCTCCCTCCCTCTGGGAGAGGGATGGGGTGAGCGCGGCCGGACTTCTCGGCGAGCTTTGGCTTTCCACACTACTTGCCTACCGTAGAACCCAAACGAGGGAGGAGGCGCCTTGCGTTCTCCCCCAGTAGCTTGATTTTGGCGCTTTCGGGCAGCGCGCGTTCCGCGATCATGCTCACTCCGTCCGGCCACGGCGTCCCCGAGTGCGGGTAGTCCGTCGAGAAGAGCCAGATATCCTCGCCCAGCACCTCGACGGCATGCTCGACGAACGTTTCGTCCGGCTCGACGGAGCAGAAGATTTGACCGCCCTCCAGAATCTCCGATGGCGTCCGCTTGAGATTCGGGGTCATTGGGTTGTCGGGCCCGAGCGCGTCCAGCTTCTCCATCGCCCAGGGAAGCCAGCCGCAGCCGCTTTCGAACAAACCCACCCGGAGCTTCGGAAATAGATCGAACACGCCTCCACCGATCAGGCCGTGGAGCGCATAAAGCCCGCCGATACCGTGATAGACGCCGTTCGTCGCGTCCACCCAGGGTGTCAGCGGCGGTCGATACGCGCCTCCATGAATCCAGATGGGCAGGTCCAATTCCTGCGATGCCGCGAACAGCGGGTGAAGCAAGGGCGTATCGAGCATGGTTCCGTCCGGACAGGCGCGCGGTAGGAATACGCCAGAGAAGTTCTCATCATGCTCGGCCCAGTGGCGGAGTTGAGCCACCGCCTCCGGGACGTCGCGAATAACTGCATTGGCCAGCCAGCGCAGCCGGCCCTCGCCCTCGGCGCAGTAATCGCTCATGTAGCGGTGGTACGCGCGGTTCATGGCGGCCTCGAAGCCGACATCCTGCATCCAGCAGAGCCCATCGAGATAGCTGCAGAAGATCACGCTGATGTCGATCGAGGCCCGGTCCATGTCCCGCAGGCGCACGGCCGGGTCCCAGTTGGTCGCGGGGTCGATCTCGCTGCCGCGCCGGGAGTTCGGCGTCCCGTGGGAGCCCGAGGCATTCCCGCGGATTGGCTGGATTTGACCCGCGAACGCGTCCAGCACACCCAGCGGGCGGTTGGCGGCGCGGGGCCAGACCAGGTTGCCCAGCGATTTGGTCTCCAGGCCCTTACGGAGATCGGCCCACTTCTCCCGGTATTCCTGGTCCATGTTGGCGTCGAAGGTGCGGCTCCAATCCCACCCCTCGAACAGGTGGCTGTCCATGTCGATGACAGGATGCCCGTTGTAGCTCATGGCTCCCTCGAGTGCTGAGTGCTCCGAGTGCTGAGCGCAAACTCGGGGTTCCGATCTGAAAGCCCCGAGCGTGTACCATAGGCCTGCTCGCTTCGCCGGGCAAGTCGGGCGCCGCAACGCCGACGAGCACTCAGAACTCAGCACTTAGAACTCAGCACTCAGAACGCAGAACTCAGCACTCGGAGGCGTGGCATGAGCGTGGCGCACCGGTTGGACCCGATCTTCGATTTCAAGTCGGTCGCTGTGGTCGGCGCCTCGGATAGCGGAGGCACCGGCGGCCGGGTTCTGGGTGGCCTGCAGAAGCTGGGCTATACGGGCAAATATTTCCCCATCAATGCCCGCACGGACGTAGTCCAGGGCATGCAGGCGTACCCGAACGTCACCGCGCTCCCCGAAACGCCCGACGTAGTGGTCATCGCTGTCCCAGCGGCGTTTGTCCCGGGGGTGATCAAGGAGTGCGCCGACCGGGGCGTGAAGGGGGCCATCATCCTGGCGGCGGGGTTCAGGGAAAAGGACGCCCAGGGCGGCGAGCTCCAGGACCAGATCACTGCAACCGCCCGAGCGAGCGGATTGCTGGTCGTCGGACCCAACTGTCTAGGCTTGATCTCGATGGTGAACCATTGCTGCGGCTTCAGCGGCGCTCCCCCTACCGAGCCTGGAAACGTGGCGGTCGTGTCCCACAGCGGTGGGCTCATGAACGAGCTGATGTGGTCGAGCGAAGCGCGCGGCGTCGCCTTCAGCCACGCGGTCTCGGCGGGCAACGAGGCCGGAGTCACGTCGGGGGATTACATCGATTATTTCGTCTCCGATCCCCAGACCGACGTCATCCTGGGCATCGTTGAGTCGGTTCGCGACCCGGCCGCTTTTGTGGCCGCGGTGAGTCGAGCGCGCGAGGCGGGCAAGCCCGTCGCAATTCTGAAGATGGGCTTGTCGGAGAAGGCGGCCCACTCCGCGGCCACCCACACCGGCGCCATCGCCGGCAGCGCCGAGGTGCATGCTGCTCTGTTCCGCCAAAAAGGCGTCATCCAGGTTGCCGATATCGATGAGCTAGTCGACATGGGCGCATTGCTTTCCCACGCGGTGGGCCCGCTGCGCAGCCGACGCATGGAGCGCGCCGCAATCATCGAGATTTCCGGGGGCGGCAAGGGGCTCCTCTGCGATACCGCCGCCGCGGCCGGAGTCGAGCTGCCCGAGCTATCGAAAGCTGGTGAAGCGAAGCTCCAGGCGGCGCTTCCGTCCGGCACCGTTGCTAGCAATCCCATCGATAGCGGCGGGAGTTGGGCCGACGGCGACAAAAAGGACGTCTACCCGGCCTGCATGGAGGTGTTCGCCACCGAGCCCGACATCGATATGGTCGTGTCGCGCTACACGCTCCCACAGAGCGGCGGCCTGGGGCCATTGGAGGCGCGGCTGAGCGAATTCGAAGCCGCTCGCGCTGCCCATCCGGATCGCTTCTTCTTGGTCCTCTCGCGTACGTCGGTCGGATACGCCGAATCCTGGGGCCAGGCCATCAAAGATCACAATCTGGCGTTCTTGCAAGGCTATGGGCGCGGCCTGCGTGCGCTCGGCCGCCTGGCTGAGTACAGCCGCACGGTGCATTCCGATCGAGTGCCCAGTACGCCCCCCCTCTCCCCAACCCTCCCCCGCCAGGGGGGAGGGAGTGCCATCCCCTCCCCCTCGACAGGGGAGGGTAAGGGTGGGGGTGAAAACTCCCGCGTGCTCGGCGAGGTGGAGTCGAAAGCGATCCTGGCCGCGGCCGGCATTCCTACAGTGGAGACGGTGCTGGCCGGGACTGCCGATGACGCGGTGCGCGAAGCCGGCCGACTCGGCTACCGGGTGGCGCTCAAGGTCAGCGCACCCGAGATCGTGCACAAGAGCGACCAGGGCGGAGTGCTGCTCGGGATCGGGGATACCGACGCCGTTCGTAACGGGTTCGCTAGCCTAGAACAGCTGGCGACTCGCTTGAGAGCTACCTTCGAGGGCGTGAGCGTGCAACCGATGGCCAAACCAGGACTGGAGATCATCCTGGGCGGGCATCGCGACCAGCAGTTCGGCCCAGTCATCATCTTCGGGTTGGGGGGCGTGTTCGTCGAGGTCCTGCACGACGTTGCGATGCGGGTGGCGCCGCTGAGCAAAACTGATGCCGAGCAGATGGTGGGCGAGATCCGAGCCAAGGCGATGTTGGAGGGCGCTCGCGGTCAGCCCGCGGCGGATCGCAACGCCATCGTCGATGCGCTGTGTCGGTTGTCCGATCTGATGCTGAGCCGGCCCGACATCGCCAGCATCGACGTCAATCCCGCATTTGTATATGAACAGGGTCTCCTGGCCGTAGACGCGCGCATTGAATTGGTCTAGCGTGCTGAACCCAAAGTTCACTAAAGAAGTCCGGTCACCCTCACCCCAACCCTCTCCCAGAGGGAGAGGGGGCAAGCCGTCCTTGCCTCGCCCTCTGGGAGAGGCCGGTCGTTCCGCCGGAGGCGGATAAGGACCGGTGAGGGTGAACATTGCGCCTTGGACTCAATTGACGGATTACTAATCCCACTGGACGGCGGGCGAATGTTTAGCGTGGGGGAGGAATGATGGAGGACAGTCTACGAGGGGCAGCGGCCATCGTGGGAATTGGAGAGCTGAAGCCGGAGCGGAGCCGCCCGGGCCGCGACGTGCCCAGCCTGGTCGCGGAGGCCGCATACCTGGCCATCCAGGACGCCGGCCTGACCAAAGAAGACATCGACAGCTTTGTCATGGATGGCGGTATGGAGGGCGTGAGCGGCTTCAACACCATGATGGCCGAGCACATGGGGATCTACCCCACGTTCGCCACTGGTTGCGACGCCCAAGGCGCGGCCGGCGTCACGATGGCACTCCAGGCCGCCGCGTATGTGAACGCCGGCCTGGCGAAGTTCGTGCTGTGTGGGATGGGCGCTGCGATCGATGGAACGCGGAGGCAGCGACCCGCAGCACCCCGTGAGACGCAAACCTGGAGCTCGGAGTTCATGGTGCCGTACGGCCCGACGGTAGCGGCTAACGGCAACTACGCTATGATCGCTCGCCGCCACGAGGAGCTGTACGGGACGACCGTGGAAAAGCGAGCCAAGATCGCGGCCGACTTCCGCTACAACGCCAACCACAACCCGATGGCCATCTTCCACGACACCCCAATCACCACAGAAGATGTGGTTAACTCGCGCATCGTCGCGGACCCGCTGCATCTACTGGAGTGTGTCATGCCGTGTGCGGGTGGCTGCGCTTTCATCGTTACCAGCGCTGAGATCGCGGCCAGCATGCGTCACCAGCCGGCCTACATCCTGGGGGGCGCACTGGGCATCTCCCGTAGCAATCTCCAATACGTGGGTGAGATCACCGTCTCGCCGGTCGGTCGTGCTGCGCGCAAGGCCTTTGAGATGGCGGGCTACGGACCCAGCGATGTCGAAGTGATGGAGATCTATGACTCGTTCACCATCACAGTCATCTGCGAGCTCGAGGAATCGGGCTTCTGCAACAAGGGCGAGGGTGGAGACTGGGTCCAGGAGCACAGCTTGAAATTCGACGGCGATAAACCCTGCAACACCCACGGCGGCCAGCTTTCGTACGGTCAGGCTTCGACCGCCGGCGGCTGCGCCCAGGTGACGGAAGCGGTGCGCCAGATCCGTCGCGACGCTGGCGAACACCAGGTCCCAGGCCCGACCGACCTGGTCTACGTCACCGGTTCCGGGGGGTCATTCTCCCAGCAGAGTGCGCTGTTGCTAGGCAGCGAGGTTGCCCTCTAATGGCCGGGCCTCAAGAGTACAAAAAGCCGCTGCCGACGCCGAGCGCGGTCAGCCAGCCGTTCTGGGATGCCACCAAAGAGCACCGGCTCACGTTCCAGCGCTGTCGACTGTGCGGCACCCGCGTGTTCTATCCGCGGGATATCTGCCCCGGGCCGCAGTGCTTCGGTGTCGGAACGCTCGAATGGGAAGAGTCCACCGGCAAGGGCCGCGTCTACTCGTTCACCATCTCGTACCAGCCGGCTCATCCCGCCTTCGCCGACGATGTGCCCTACGTGATCGCGATCATCGAC
>DASXTD010000679.1:0-13839 GCA_036505655.1 Chloroflexota bacterium | reverse complement strand
CCCCCCCCCCCCCCCCCCCCAAAAACTTCCCTAAAACTGGACGATGCCAGAGTCCAGGATCTCCAGGATCAGGTCGCGAAGCGCCGGATCAACCTTGGCCGTGAGTCGCTCGACTACCGGCCCACCCACGATGTGCTGGGCGATCTCCTTCGCGTCACCGGCCTTCACCCCCATGTACCAGGTGCCCTCGGGGTAGAGCACGATATTGGGGCCCTCCTGGCAGGCCCCGAAGCACAGGTAGGGCTTGACCTGGACAGGGCTGTCGGCCTCCTTGAGCTGTTGAGCAATATCCTCGCCTATCTCAACGGATCCCCGCGATTTGCAGTCGATGTTGTGACAGACCAGGCAGGTATGAATTTCTTCCGAACGAGGCAATCCTATCTCCGCGGGTCCCTAGGGCGAGCCAGGTAGCCCTGGAGGCACCATGCGAGCATCGCACAACGCCGTCCGCTAGAACCTGTCTCAAAGGATAGCAGATGGTGAAGCGGCTTTAGGCGTGGCCCCAGATCGGCTCGCGCTTCTCCACGAAGGCCTCCAACCCCTCCACCGCGTCGGCTGTGGCCATCAGTGCCTCGAGGTAGACCCGTTCACTCGGCTCCACGAGGCTCCGGAATGATCCTCGAGCCTGCAGCACCGCTCGCTTTGCCACCCGCAGTGACGACGCGCTCTTGCTGCGGAAGCTCCGTAACAGCTCGTCCAGCACCTGCTGCAGCTGCTCCTCCGGTACCAAGTGGCTAACCAGACCTGCCCGCACCGCCTCGGTGGCGTTGATCGTCTCGCCTGTGAGCAGCATCTGCATCGCCCCTTGAAAACGAAACCGCTGGGGGAACAACGCGGCCGCGACCGGAGGAAATACGCCCAGTTTGATCTCCGGCAGCGCGAACTCCGCGTTCTCCGTGGCGATCACCACGTCCATGTAGCCGGCCAGTTCGCAGGCGCCCCCCATGCAAGGGCCGCGCACCACCGCCACCGTCGGTGCCGCCAGATCGTCCAGGTACTCGAACACCCGGTGGAACTCGCTAATCATCCGTTGCGCAGTGTCGGGCAGGTGCGCTGCCACATCCACACCGCCGGAGAAAACATGTCCGGCTCCCTGCAGCACCACGCAGCACAGCCGCGATTCGTTGGTTAGGGACTCAATGAACAGCAAGATCTCCGAGATGGTCTCGAAGTCGATCACGTTGACCGGTGGGTGGTTGAGTGTGACGGACGCCACCTCGCCATCGAAGCTAGTTTCGATTCGAGCGGACGACGGCAGCTCCGCCATCGAGTCTCAGGTCCTGACCGAGGGCATAGGGCAACAACTGGCTGCGCAATGAATGTCCACTCTGCCTCCAGATGCCATCGGTTACTCGCCCTTGAAGGTGGGTTGACGCTTTTCAAGAAACGCCGCCATGCCCTCTTCGGCGTCTGCGCTCGCGAATACCTGGTTCAGCAGCTCGCGTTCGAGGAGCAGCCCACCCTCGAGAGGTAGGTCGGCGCCCTTGACCGCGGCCAGCTTGATGCGGCCAGCGGCATAGGCAGGGCCCGCCGCGACCTTCTTTGCATATTCCATGGTCTCCGGCAGCAGCCTATCGGCCGGATACAGCTTGTTCACCAGTCCGAGTTCCAGCGCCGTCGCCGGGTCGATTGCCGTACCGAACACCATCAGATCGATCGCTCGGGCCAGCCCAATCGCGCGCGGGAGCCGTTGCGTCCCGCCATTGCCCGGAATCACGCCCAGGTTCGCCTCAGCCAGTCCGATCCGCGCGTCCGCGTCCACCATGAAACGAATGTCACACGAGAGCGCGATCTCTAGGCCGCCGCCCAGGCAGTGCCCCGAGATTGCGGCGATGATCAGCTTGGGGGTCCGCTCCAGCTTGGCCAACGTCTCGTGCGCATGGAGCACGAACATCGCGCGTTCGTAAGCGCTGCGTTCCTTGAGCGCCGCAACGTTGGCGCCCGCCGAGAAGAACCGCGGCACCGCGCTAGTCAGCACTACCACCTTGATCCCAGGATCCCAGCGGATCTCATAGATGGCCTCGTCTAGCTCCTTCATCACGGCATGGTCGTACGCATTGGCCGGCGGGTTGTTGAGCTTGATGACGCCGACGCCATCCTCGCGTTCGAGGGTTACGGCCATGGGGCAACTCCTCTTCCTAAAAATTCAGCCAGTCGGCTGGGCCGACAGCCCGGAGAGGACTAACAACTCGTCCTCCCGATTGGCTCCAGGCCCTGCCTGGCATAATGTACCTGCCCAAGCCTTAGACGAACCACTGCGGGTTCGGTGCGCGGCGGGTGAGCAATAGCAAGGAAGAGTTAACTCGTCCCCAGGGGCGTTGGGGGGCGCAGCCCCCAGCGTCTCTTACCCCCTTCCCCTTGCGAGGGGAGGGGGTCGGGGGGAGGGGTTCCTTAAAGGGGGAATGATGGCCAAAATGTTGATCGCTGGCGAGCAGGTCGACTCGGCGAGCGGCGATACCATGGAGATTCGTAACCCAGCCACCGGCGAGGTCGTCGACCGCGTGCCCAAGGGGAATGCTACCGACGTTGAGCAGGCGGTGCAGGCCGCCGAAGGGGCATTCGCCGAGTGGGCAGAAACGACAGCTGAAGACCGCGGCAAGCTGCTCATGAACGCCTGTGAGCGTATCAAAGCGCGCAGCGCCGACATCGCCCAACTGCTGACCCAGGAGCAGGGCAAGACGCTATTCGAGGCAAATCTCGAAGTTCACCACCTGCTCCACGGGCTCGAGTTCTACGCCGGTCTTTCCTCCAAAGTTCGAGGCTCGCACGTGCCCCTGCCCCAGAAGGGCGCCTACGGGATGGTCGTCCGCCAGCCCATCGGTGTCTGCGGCGCCATCATCCCCTGGAACTTCCCGCTCACCCTCATGGGCACCAAGCTCGGCCCCGCCCTGGCTGCTGGCAATACGATGGTCATCAAGCCCGCCAGCACCACTCCCCTGGCCACTCTACTCTGCGTGGAAGAGATTCAACAGGCGACGTATGCCGACGGCAAGAAGACGCTCCCCAAGGGCGCCATCAACGTTGTCACCGGCCCCGGCAGTGTCGTTGGCGAGGCCCTTATCGGCCACCCACGCGTGCGACGCATTGCCTTCACCGGATCGACCGAAGTCGGCCGGCACGTCATGGAGGTCGCCGGGCGCGAAATCAAGCGCGTCACCCTTGAGCTGGGCGGCAGCGACCCGATGATCGTGATGGAAGACGCGAACATGGACGCGGCTGTCAGGAACGCCGACGTCGGCCGCTTCTTCAATTGCGGGCAGATGTGCCTGGGTGTGAAGCGCCTGTTCGTGCACGAGTCCATCGCGGATGCCTTCGTCGATGCGCTGGCTGGCCTGCTCCAGAAGAAGACGGTCGGCAACGGCCTCGTTAAAGAGAGTCGCATGGGCCCTCTCCATCTCGATTACCAACGCGTGGAGATCGAGGAGCAGGTCGAGGACGCCACGAGTCGGGGCGCGAAGGCCATCGTTGGCGGCCACCGCCCTACCGGCGACGAGTTCGGCAAAGGCTTCTTCTATCTGCCGACACTGCTGACCGACGTCCCCGACGACGCCCGCATCTCCCGCGAAGAGTCGTTCGGGCCCGCCCTCCCCATCTACCGCTTCACCGACATCGATGAGGCGATCGAGCGGGCCAACAGCTCCGTTTATGGCCTGGGCGCCTCGATTTGGACCCGCAACATGAGCTACACGAATAAGGCGATCGATAAACTCCAGGCCGGCAACTTGTGGGTCAACTCGCTCCATTACGGCTATGACGAAATGCCGTTCGGCGGAGTCAAGGCCAGCGGCGTCGGTCGCGAGCACGGACCCGAAGCACTGGACTATTACCTGGAGCCCAAGGGCGTAGTAATCGTCCAAGCCTAAGAGCACCGCGCAAAACTCGCGCTCCTGCGGGTGCGGATAAACTGTCTTACTTTCGGATCGCGTCCGGTAGGGTGGGGGCTTGTCCCCCGCCGCTGCTCGTCTAATCCCCTCCTCCTCGGACGGGGGAGGGTTAGGGTGGGGGTGAAGCTACTTTGATACTCATCACAGGCGGAATGGGGTTCACGGGCCTGCACACCGCGAGGCAGTTCCTGGACGTTGGCGAAGACGTCGTTATCTCCTGGTACCAGACCTGGCGCGAGCCCTCCTTCATCAAAGACGAGTACAAGAAGCGCGTCCAGATAGAGCGGCTCGATGTAACCGCCGGCCATGACGTGCTCGACGTGACCCGTCGCCACAAGGTGACCGGCATCTGCCATCTCGCCGTGCCCGGCCTGGCCGCGTTGTCCCCCGCCGAAGACTTCCGCGTGAACATGCTGGGGCTCATCAACGTGCTCGAGGCGGCCCACCTGTTCGACATCAAGCGCATCACCGTCGCGAGCTCGCAGACCGTCTACACCGGCGTTACCCAGGGCCCTTTTAGGGAAGACATGTCGCTGCCGGTGGAGTCGCGCACTGGGACCGAAGCCTTTAAGAAAGCGTGGGAGATCCTCGCCCTCCACTGGGGAGAGCGCACCGGTGTGGAAGTCGTCATGCTGCGATTGGGGGGCATCTGGGGCCCCCTTTACCACACCCTGGCCAGTCCGATCAGCCGCATGTGCCACGCCGCTGCGAAGGGCGTGCCTGCGGACCTTGCCAGCGGACGTGGTGGCGTTCCGTTCGAGGACGATACGCAGGACTGGGGTTATGTCAAGAATCTTGCCCTCGGCATCCAGCTCCTTCACACGACTGAGAAGCTCAACCACAAGATCTACAACGTCGGCGGCGGGAAAGCGGTTCCCAACCGCGACCTGGTGGATGCGATCAAGCACGTCGTCCCGGGCGCGCAGATTGAGCTCCAACCTGGACGCAGTCCCCGCTGGCGCCCCGACGGGCATATGGACCTGACACGCCTCGAGTCCGACACCGGCTACAAGCCTAGGTTCGATCTCCAGACAGCCGTCGCTGAATACATCGACTGGCTCTGCGTCAATCCCTTCTAGCCTGGGGTCCCTGTCCTGCGGGGAAACGGTGGTCAAACCTCGTCGCCTCTCCCTCTGGGAGGCCGGCTGAGGACACAAAGCGGCCGCCGGACGGGTGACGGTGGGCCTAGAGCTCCTAACAGAATCAGCGGGTGAGCCGTCGCCAGCAAATGAGGCGGCGGCAAGGCTGCAGAAGGCTTCGTGGATGTCGTCGCGGATCTCCCAGCGTTCTACGGAGGATCCTCACCCTTCCTCACGAAGATCATCTAACCTGGCGGCCGACTCGTCCGAGCCTCAAGTGATCACGCTGTTAGGAGCTCTTTATGACAGCGTGCGCATGGGAGATCCTCCTGGGCCGATGTACCGCCGTGCGGCGCCGCTTCGCCAGGAGGTTGTCCGTCCACAGCAGACGATCAACGGAAAGGAGAGACCTACTTCTGTCCATTCTTACATCTTGCGCACTGGGGGGCTTGCGGCAAACCCCTGGTCGTGCCCCAGAATCGTCGACCGAGGCCGGAACCTGCGGAAATGGGAGTCGCCAAATGCGTGTTCCGCTATCGACGTTTCGGTCGCACGGAGGCGTCGAACCGGTGATGGGACTTGCCGTGCGGTTGCGGGTACTCGGCACGCAGGTGCGGGGGTGCGCGCCGCCGGACTGCGCGGCGGCCGAGGATGTGATGCGCTGGTCGCGACTGGCGTGATACCGATGGGAGAGTGGCGATGACCGAGCACGCGGTAGTAATCGCCGGAGGAGGTCCGACAGGGCTGATGTTGGCAGGCGAGCTGGCGTTGGCGGGGGTCGACGTTGCCATCGTCGAGCGTCGGCCCAACCAGGACCTCCCCGGCTCGCGGGCGGGCGGTCTGCACGCACGCACCATCGAGGTGCTCGATCAGCGGGGAATCGTCGATCGGTTCCTCGCCGAGGGTCAGAAAGCGCAGGTCGCGGGATTCGGCGCCGCACGTCTGGACATCAGCGACTTTCCGACTCGGCATCCCTACGGGCTCGGGCTGTGGCAGAACCACATCGAGCGCATCCTCGCCGGCTGGGTCGGCGAGCTGCCGGTGACGTTCTATCGCGCAACTGAGGTGACGGGCTTCGCGCAGGACGACGGCGGCGTCGACGTCCAGGTGTCCGACGGCCAAGGTTTGAGGGCTCAGTACCTCGTAGGGTGCGACGGCGGGCGCAGTTTGGTCCGCAAAACTGCCGGCATCGATTTCCCCGGTTGGGATCCGACGACCAGCAGCCTGCTCGCCCAGGCCGAGATGACCGAGGAGCCGGAAACCGGCATCCGCCGAACTCCCTCCGGCACGCATGCCATTGGGAAGGTGGAGTACGAGATCAAGGGCAGCGAGGTGATCTACAAGAAGGGTGGAACGGTTGGGGTGATGTTGACCGAAGCGCAGGTTGGAAATACGAGCGAGCCCACCCTGCGCGATATCAGCGAGGGGCTCATCGCCGTATACGGGACTGACTACGGAATCCACAGTCCCACCTGGATCACCCGGTTCACCGACATGACGCGGCAGGCCGCCGCTTACCGCGACAGACGCGTCTTGCTGGCCGGCGACGCGGCGCACGTGCATTCCCCGGTCGGTGGGCAGGGCCTCAACACCGGTGTGCAGGACGCGGTGAATCTGGGCTGGAAGCTGGCCCTGGTCGTCAACCGGACAGCGCCCGACAGCCTCCTGGATACCTACCATTCCGAGCGCCACCCGGTCGCCGCGCGCGTGCTGCGCCACACGATGGCACAGGTCGCTCTCATGCGCCCCGACGATCGCATCGAGGCGTTGCGCGAGAGCGTGTCCGAGCTGCTCAGCATGGACGAGCCGCGTAAACGATTCGCCGCGATGATGTCCGGTCTCGACATTCACTACGATCTGGGCGAGGGCCACCCGCTGCTCGGACGCCGCATGCCCGACCTCGACCTGGTCACCCCCAACGGCCCGCTACGGGTCTTCACTCTGCTGCACGATGCCCGGCCGGTGCTCCTCAACCTCGATGAGCCCGGCGGCTTCGACATAGCTCCATGGGCAGATCGCGTTCAGCTAATCGACGCCAAATACGTTGGTATCTGGGAGCTTCCGGTACTTGGCGCGGTCACTGCTCCCACTGCCGTGTTGATTCGGCCCGACGGATACGTGGCCTGGGTCGGAGACCGAACCCCCCTGGGGCTCCATGACGCGCTAACCACCTGGTTCGGACCACCCACTGCGGCGTAGCTCATTTTGTTAGGAGTTCTTAGTCTGACCAAATCCTAGGGAAGAAACGCTGGCTTTCGCTCCGTCTGAACGTACCAGTCGACAACATGCTGAAAGCGGGCGCTCGTATCCGGGACCTCTCCGAGGCGCACTCCCCGAATTTGAGCCGAGATCGCGTAGGTCATGATCGGGCTTGCCAGCACCACGCTGGGCGCATCGTCCTTCCATACCTTTTGAAAGGCTACCAGAGCCAGTCGACGTTGCTCCTGACCAAGGCTCAGCCGTTCCTGCAACAGCAGCTCGTCGGCCCGCTCGCTCCGATAGGAAGCAAAATTGAACCCGTCCGTCGCTTGACTCGAATGCCACAGCGGGTATGGGTCCGGGTCGACCGCCCCCAGCCAGATGCCGGCGAGGGCCATGTCGTACGCACGCGGGATCAGTCGTTCTCGATAGAGGTCCAACGTGTTAATCGGATGGACCTCGACCTGAATGCCCACCCCCTGTAGCTGCGCCTGAATGGCTTGTCCCAGGGCGACCATTCGATCGTCGCCGGGAACCGCGAGCTCCAGGCGCAGCGGTTGCCCGGCCTGCGCTCGAGTTGGCCCGCCAGTCCAGCCCTCTGAATCGAGCAACTGCTGCGCTTGGGCGGGGTCCGGGGCCACTTCGACCCCGGACGTATAGGCCCATGAATAGTGCGCTACGGGGCCGAATGCTGGGGCCGCTCGACCCGACATCGCGGCCGCAATTAGCGCGCCGCGGTCGAGGCTCAGGGCCACTGCCTGTCGCACCCGCCCTTCCGCTAGCACTCGATTTCTGAGGTTCAGGTACAGGATGACCTGGTGCCCCAGGGTCGGCACACTGTTCACGACCAGCGTATCAGGTGTTCCCGCCGCTCGCGCGACAGCCTCATTCGGGGCCAGCGCCCCATCTACCTGCCCATTGCGCAAGGCCAGGAGCGCTTGCCCGTTATCGGGAAAGAAGCGGAATTGCACCTCATCGAGATAGGGCTTGATGCCCGAATAACCATCGTGTCTCGCCAGCCGGATGCCCTGTTCGTTGATCTCCACCACCCGAAAGGGTCCGGCGCCAACCGGGAGCGGCCCTCCTCTCGCGGCCCGCTCCCCCACGCCCGCGGCCAGCATGCTCGGTGGAAGGACAGGTAGTGAACAAGCTTCCAGAAACGGAGCATACGGCTCATCCAGCGTGAACCGAACCGTGAGCGAATCGGGTGTCTCCACGTGAACGCGCCGCCACATGGCGGCCAGCTCTGACGGTCCTTTGAAGGAAGGCGACTGGACAAATGCCACGGTGGCGGCCACGTCCGCCGTCGTCAATGGTTGCCTGTCGTGCCAGAGAAGGCCAGTCTTCAGATGAAAGGTGTAGGTCCGACCGTCAGAGGTGATCTGCCAGTTCGCCGCCAGGTCTGGCTCGGGACCCGCCACATCGATCACTTGAACCAGGCCGGCGTGCACCAGCCGAGTCAGATCATTGCTCAGTGGGTCGGTGGCCCCCTCGAGAGGATTGAGGGACAGTGGCTGACCAACCACCGCCTCGCGATAGACTCCCCCCTCCACCGGGCGGTCCTGCATCCCGACCAGCACACACGCCGCCAAGAAGATGATGATCAGGCCAGCCAGTGCAAGCCACTGGGCCGGCCGAAGCGCTAAGTGTGAGCGGATCGCCTTGCTCGGCGAGCGGTCATTGTCGAGTTACGTCTCAATGCGCACCACGATGACGCTGGCCACAGCCAGGATCACGAACACTGCGCTCAGCGCAATGGTCAACTGAAAAAGGGTCCGCTCAACGCCCCGCCGCGTCCGAAAAATTGAGCTGTCAGGACTGTAGCTCGCGGCCAGGCCAGTTCCGCGCGTCTGCAGCAAGATCACCAGGATGAGCAGCAGACAAACCAGGATCTGGGCGATGTTCAGATAGGGAAGAAGAGCCTGCACAGCAGCCGCCTTTCAGCGCGTATTCTATCACCCAGGACTGGCGATCTAAGGAGTCAGTTGGCGTGGACGACGGCGACCTTGCCGTTGGGGCGCTCAGCAGAGAGGCGGACGAGTGCCTGGGCAAGCTTGGCGGAATCGTGCCGCACCGCATTGGACTCGTCCACCACGTCTGCCCGGACGAACCGTCCATCGAAGCGGCTGTCGCTCTCCGGGGGAACCGGATGCACTTTGCCGGAGGACGGCATAGGCAGGTCCAATCGCTCATTCACCAGGACCCAATCGAAAGGCAGCGGGTCAGGCGGCAGATGCTCGAGTAGTGCAGTGAGATGGTCGGACACGTGATAGCCGTCGGTCTCTCCGGGCTGCGTCGCCACGTTGCAGACATAGACCTTGACCGCTCGCGACGTCGCGAAAGCGTCGACCACCCCCGGGACGAGCAGGTTCGGTAGCACGCTCGTATACAAGCTGCCCGGGCCCACCACCACCAGGTCCGCTTCGTGGATCGCCTTGATCGCCTCCGGATAGGCGCTCGGGCTGTTTGGCTGCAGGAAAACCCGCCGGATGCGCTGCAAGCTCTGCCCCACCTGGGACTCGCCCTCGACCATCTCCGCATCCGTCAGCTCCGCGCAGAGGGTGATGTTCTCCAGCGTGGAGGGCAGCACCCGTCCCCGCACGGCCAGGACCCGGCTCGCCTCCCGCAGGCCGCGCTCGAAATTGCCCGTCACCTCGCTCATAGCCACGATGAAAAGGTTGCCGAAGCTGTGCCCATCCAAGTCCGAAAGCGAATTAGTGAATCGGTATTGAAAGAGCTTCTGCATGAGTGGCTCGACGTCCGCCAGAGCCACCAGACAGTTGCGGAAGTCGCCCGGCGGCAAGACGCCTAACTGACGCCGCAAGCGTCCCGAGCTCCCGCCGTCGTCCGCTACCGTCACGATGGCTGTTAGGTTGCTCGTGTGCTCCTTGAGGCCGCGCAGTGCTACGCTCAGGCCGGTGCCGCCACCAATGACTACGATCTTCGGACCCCGCTGCTGTGTTCGATACGTGTAGATCTCATCGATCATTCGGCCCGGGCCGCGCACCGCGAATGCGCTCAGGACGCTTTGATTGAGTTTCAGCATCGCCAGCCCGATGCATATCACTCCTATCACAAAAAGGAGGCTGCCGCGCGCGGACCGGTCCAGAAATTGCAAGGTCAGCGTCGCGGCCGCGTCCGGGAGAGGTTGCACTCGATAGATCTGCACCAGCCAATAAGCAATGCCGAGGCTCACCAGGACGATGCCGACGCCCAATAGCAAGAGCCATCGCTTGATGTGCAGACCGGGGTAAAAAAGCTTCTTGATCACGCTGGGCCTCCGGGACCGGGCGCTTCGGCAATCTATTCTACGTGCTAAAGTAGGCGCGCATGTCTGTTCCCCGTTACCGTCCGATGCGGCGCCCTCCGCGCCGGTCCCCCGCCTTTATCTGGTGGGCCATCATCGGTCTCGCAGCTCTCGGCTTCTTAGTGGTGGTCCGTTCGGCCATGGTGGCCGAAGCGCCGCCCCTCGTAACGCAAGCGTCATCGTCTCCGACTCCGTCGGGCGGTCAAACTGCGGATCAAATCGCCGCTGTTGGTCTCCCGCCCATTGCCCTGGATGTCACCGCTTAACCGGTAGTCAGTCCGACTCCCGCCCAGTCGGCCACTCCCCTGCCACCCCTCGCCACACCCATCCAAGTACCGCGCGCGAGTCCGTTTGGGCCGACCGGGCTCACACCCGACCCCGACCTGGCTCAGCAGATCACCACCCTCGTCCAGGGTCACTCGGGCCGCTACGGAGTGGCCATCAAGGATCTGAGAACTGGCCGGGGCGTGCTGATCGATCCCGATGCGGATTACCCGGCCGCAAGCCTGTTCAAACTGCCTGTCATGTACGAGGTGTTCAAACAGCGGGAGCTGGGCGCACTATCCCTGGATGAAGTGGCCTACTTCACCGAGCGCCAGGTGGACTTTGATCTCGGCACGCTCGACCGACCTGCCGGGGCGCCGATCACCTTGCGAGAGGCACTGGAACGGATGGTCACCATCAGCGATAACAGCTCCGCAATCCTACTCACCGACCGCGTGGGCGCCTTCAACATCAACCAGGACATGGCTGATCTCGGCTTCTCTCACACCCGCCTGGACGCCGTCAATCTGACCACGTCGCCGCAGGACATGCTGAATTTCTTCGAGATGATCGCGCGCGGTCAAGCTGTCAATCCGCGCACCAGCCTGGATATGCTGGAGCTCATGGGGCGGCAGCAGGTCAACGATCGCATTCCTCGTCTCCTCCGGCGCGGAACCTCGGTGGCTCACAAGACCGGCAACCTGCCCGGCATCGTCAATGACGTTGGCATCGTCTCGACTGCCGATGTCAGTTTCGCGATCGCGGTCATGGTGAACGGCACCAGCGAGGAGGGAATCGCCGCGCTCACGATCGCCCAGATTGCCGCCGACTCTCTTGATTACTTCGAATCGGTGCAGGTGCCGACCCCCACCCCCACGGTGCAGGCGACCGACACGCCGGTGTCCACCCCCACCATCGAACCCTCACCATCACCTGTCTCCACGCCCGTGCCGAGTCCAACGCCTGCCCGCTCGTCGACTCCTGCCAGCGTTTCGCCCACGCGCGGCACAGTAATTCCCACCACGACGCCACGCGTCACTCCAACGCGCGCGGCCCTCTCTTAGGTCTCCGGTCGGTCCCATCCTACCGGCAGGGCTAACCCGCTCAGAGGGGCGGCGAACCCTATTGCCCCTCTGCCTCCAGGCGCTGCCTGGCCCGCCCCGGGAGCTCTGAGGCCACCTCGCGAGCAAACAGTGCTCGCAGCGCTTCGTGCGGCGATTGCCCGTCAAAAAGGACTTCACAGACGCCTTCGCAGATCGGCATCTCCACCCCGGCTTCCCGAGCGAGTTCGACTATTGCACGTGCTGAGCCGATGCCCTCAACCACCATCGATGTACTGGATGTGACTTCATCTACGCTGCGCCCCCGGCCGATCTGCTCCCCCGCCCAGCGGTTGCGGCTGTGGCGGCTGGTACACGTGGCCACCACGTCCCCCACACCGGCCAACCCGAGCACCGTCGACCACGAGCCTCCGCAAGCCTGAACAAGGCGGCCCAGCTCGGCCAGCGCGCGTGTGATCAGAGCCGCCTTCGCATTGTCGCCGTAACCAAGGCCGTCGCCGATGCCGGCCGCGAGCGCAATCACATTCTTGGCTGCACTGCAAAGCTCGACGCCGGTGACGTCCGGGTTTGTGTAGACCCGAAACGTCGGTCCGTTGAACAGCTCTTGCAATTTGGTGCCGCGCTCGGGATTGGCACAGGCGATCACCGCCGCCGCCGGCAGAGATCGCGCCACTTCTTCGGCATGATTAGGCCCCGCCAGCACTGCCAGATCTTGTGACATGTCGCTCCCCAATTCATCTCGGACGACTTCTGACGGCCGACGGCGGCTCGCGGCGTCGAGGCCCTTCGTCCCATGGATGAGGGCTGAGTCTGTGGGCACGAGCGGCTTCAGGAGGCGACAAATTTCAGGCAGGTAGCTGGCGATAGCCGCGACCACGATGGTTTGGACGCCGTCAAGCGCCATTGCGAGATCGCTCGTGATTCGGATCGAGGGCGGCAGTGCCACCCCGGGGAGGTACTGGCGGTTTTCACGCTCGGCTTGCAAGCGGGCGGCTTGTTCCTCCCTCCGGGCCCAAAGCCGTACCTGGTGCCCCTGGTTGGCAAGCTTCACCGCCAACGCCGTGCCCCAGCCGCCGGCGTTCACGACCGCAACTCGCTGCTCTACAAACGCCATCTAAGTTCCTATACTCAAGCGTTTACTCCTGGCCACTCGCGGAGGTCGTCGGTGACCGATCTTGCCTCGCACCTTGTCCCCTATGTCCTGATCGCCCTGGCAGGGTATCTCATTGGCAGTATCCCCACCGGACCCATCGTGGCGCGAGTCTATGCCAACGTGGATCTGACCAGGGTTGGCAGCGAGCGCACCGGCGCCACCAACGCTATGCGGACCCTCGGCGTTGGCGCTGGCATCGTCGTGCTCGTGCTCGATTTCGCCAAAGGTATGGCCGCTGTCGCACTGGCTAAAGCGGTCATGGACAACCCAACTACTGAAGGGCTCACCTGGTTGTTCGCGGTGGCTGGCCACGTACGCTCCCTCTTCCTGCAGGGGCGAGGCGGCCGCGGCGTCGTAACTGGCCTGGGTGGCCTCGCGTTGATCTCCCCCATCATCTTTGCCGCCGCTGTGTCTTCTGGTTGCTTGGTCGTGGCCGTTACGCGCTTTGTCTCGGCCGGCTCGCTCACCGGCACCATGATGACGGCCATTCTTGGGACGGCAGCGATCGCGACCAACCGTCTCGATCTCGCCCTGCTGCCCTTCTTCTTGGTCGCGCCCAGCGTTGTGGTCTGGGCTCACACCGACAACATCAAGCGCCTCCGGAATGGCACCGAGCGAAAGCTGAGCGGAGCCTCCCCTGCAGCCTCTGGGTGAGAGGGTCGGTGATACCGCACCAGGTGGGCTAACCAACGGAGAATGGAAAGCCCACGCTGACGGACTCCCTTACTAGGAGGGCCAACCAACCAGGAAGGGGAAGTCCAAGCCAATTGCCCCAATGCCGCCAGGCGCTGCCGGGCTAGCGGAGGAGACGAGGACGATCCCGCTCGTCGGTGACGGATCCGCGGGCCGCCGGCGGCAAGTTGTCCAGCACCGCGGCCATTTCCATCGCAGC
>DASXTD010000678.1:0-4455 GCA_036505655.1 Chloroflexota bacterium | reverse complement strand
AGTCGCATCGCCAGCGACAGCGGCCGGGCGAGTTCGGAAATGATTTCTAACTGCCCGATGAATGGTGGCCACAGGAACTTCAGGAAATAACCCTTGGGGTCCGACCGTATTCCGGTGATCTGCACCCACACGAACACGATGATTGCCATCGCAGCCGTGATGCTGAGATCGCTGTTGGCGGTGCGGAAGATCGGGATGCTGCCAATGCCGGGAAAGATTCCCAACCAGTTGGCGGTCAGGATGTACAGGAACAACGTGGCCACCAGCGGCAGGAACCGACGCGCCTTGGGGCCGGTAGCACTCTCGCTCATCGTGAGCAGCGCTTCGAGGATAGTCTCGGCCACGTTTTGCATGCCGGATGGAATCATCTGCATGCGCCGAGTGGCCGTCAGTGCCAGGACGATCAAGAGGACGCAGGCGATCCACGATGTCAGCAGTGTGTTGGTAACACCGAAGTTGCCGAGGAAGAAAACAACGATGGGCTGAGTTGCAACGTGGATTTCCACGGCGCGCTATTCCCCCGCCTTAGCTGTTAATGATTGGACCACGCGCATCATGGCGTAAACGCCGGCGGCGAGCCCCACCAGCGAACCGACGATCGTGAAGATTGGTGTCCCGTTCTCCAGCCGATTGTCGAGCGCCATGCCGCCAAGCGTGCCGATGAGTACCGCGGCTGCTAGCGCTGCCCCCAGCTCCGACGCGAGGACGACTGCCTGCCCCAAGCTGATCTTGCGCATGTGCAGCCGCCTCGAGCGAGCTCGGTGCGAAGTATACCAAAACCAGGCAGGGCCTGACGCCGCCAGGCAGGGCCTGTAGCTGTCCTCGGCGGCCGCGACCCGGGGTCCGAGCCAGCAGTCATTCCGAGTCCACCGAAAGGCGTTAGAGCTCGCGGGCTACCACGACGGCCCACACTCCAGCTGCGCCGGCGTCCGCGAGGGCTTGGGCGCACGCGTCGAGAGTAGCTCCCGTGGTGCAGACATCATCGACTAGCATCACCCGCCTTCCGTCTAGCGAGCTGTCCGGGGCGGCGGCGAAAGCGCCCCGCACATTGATACGCCGTTCGCGGGCGGATAACCCCTGTTGGGGGCGAGTCTCGTGCTCGCGCCGGAGAATGCCGGGCGCAAGCTCAACGCCGCGCTCCGCCGCGAGGGCGCGCGCCAGCAGCTCAGACTGATTGTGCCCGCGGGCCTGGCGTCGCCCGGGCGCCAGTGGCACCGGCACGACGACGTCGAACGAAATCGGCCGTGCTTCCAGTGCTGCCACCAACGCGACCGCGAGATGCGGAGCGAGGCGAGTTCGCGACTCGTACTTCAGGCCGACCAGCGCGGCCCGGATGGCGCCCTCGAACGGGTAGCGGGCCAGGATCGCGCGAGTCGGGTGCGCGCGGCCGGCACATTGGTGGCACAGTCGGCCGCCGGCGGACGGCACGCTGCAGCGCGGGCAGAGGGGGGCCGTCAGCGGATGGGACTCCTGCCAGCATTGCGGGCAGATCTCGTGGCCGCGCCGCCCGCAGCTCACGCAGCGGGGTGGCAGCAGCCAATCAGATGCCCGTTGCCACCAGGGATCGCGGGGTCCCGCGGGCACCCCGGAGCCTCAGCTCCGCGCGATGATGTGGCTGAGTTGCTGCAGCAGGGGCGGGCCCAGCAGAAGCAGGATTGCCACCACGACTACCAGGACAAGCGCGCCGATGATGATGGTCTCGACCAGGCCCTGGCTAGGGTCGTTAGCCTTCGGCGCAGCGTCACGGTCCTGCATTAGTCGTTCCATCCACGGCGATTGGCGCCTTTATAGCACGATGCCCTCCCTCAAACCCGCGGGGCGGGCGGTTAGGAGGGCACCTCCGAGTTGTTTGCCCCTACGGCATCGGGCACTGCCCGAAGGCGAACATGTGCTCCATGGTAGAATTCGGCCCGTGGAAGCGCCCGCCATTCAGCCAGTCCGAGGTACCCGAGACGTTCTTCCTCCGCGCCGGGGGGCCGAGCGTGCGCTTGAGCTGCGCCTCCACCAGGCGTTCGCCCTGTATGGGTATCAGCCAATTGACACCCCGGTTCTGGAACCGGCAGAGCTGTTCCTCCGCAAGCACGGCGAGGCCATCGCGGGTCGGATGTACACCTTTAGCTACTGGAATCGACAGCTCTGCTTGCGACCGGAGTTCACCGCGTCGGTGATTCGGGCTTACCTCAATCACCTGCAGGATCGGCCTCTCCCACTCCGCGTCCAGTACGCGGGCCCGACCTTCCGCTACGAGCGGCCCCAGGAGGAGCACCACCGGCAGTGGACCGAAATCGGAGCCGAGTGCGTGGGCGCCAGCGGTCCGGCCGCGGATGCGGAAATCCTGGCACTCGCTCGCCAGGGCCTGGAAGCTGCCGGCGTTACGCAGGCCTCTTTCGTGGTTGGTCACCTGGGAGCGGTGTTGGAGCTGCTCGCCCAACTGGGCATCGAGGGCCGAGGCCAGGCGCTAGTCGTAGCCGCTATGGAGCAACTCGCCCACAGCCCCACCACCGCTCCTGAAGTCATCGAACGATTGGTCGGGCTGATTGGCCCCGGCCGAGTGACCGCCGGAGAAGAGGAAGGTGAGCTGGCAGGCTTGCTGCAATCGTTTGGCAGCGAGGCCACCGCCGAGATCGCCGCCGACCTGTTGGAGCGTGCCAACTTGAGCCTGGATGGCGGAGCCCGGAGCCCTGAAGAGATCGTCGGCCGATTGGTCCGCAAAGCGCGCCAAGAGGATCCCCGGCCGAACATCGAGCGCGCCGTCGCCTTCGTGCAGGAGTTGCGCGAGCTTGCGGGGCCTCCGGATGAGGCGCTCCCGAAGCTCAAAGAGCTGCTGGCGCGGTGGCAGCTCGATGATGCGCCGGTCCGGGACGTGGAGCGGTCGCTTCATTATTTCAGCAGCTATTTCCCCGAGCCGGTGGCGATACGGGTGGATCTGTCGTTCGCCCGAGGGCTGCGCTACTACACCGGGCTGGTGTTTGAAATTAACGACAGCGAGGGCTACCAGATCGGAGGCGGCGGTCGCTACGACGATTTGGTCCGATCCCTGGGGGGAAAAGAAGCGGTTCCTGCCTGCGGCTTCGCGTTCGGCCTCGAGCGCCTAGCGGCTGCCTCCGAACGTGAAGGAAATCTGCCGGCGAGCGACTGCGCCCCAAGTGTACTAGTGGCACCCCTGGCTGACGACGACTGCCCGCTGGCATCCCGTTTGGCCGGTGAGCTTCGGCAGGCGGACATCACTGTCGAAATGGACCTCCGCTTTCGTGGCCTGAAGGGCGACCTCCAACATGCCGATAAAGCCGGAGTACCTCTGCTGCTGATCATCGGCGAACGCGAGCGGGTGGAAGGCGTCGCCGCCCTGCGCGACCTCCGGCGCTTTGAAGACGCTCGCATCCCCCTCGCGGAAGTCACGGCCGCGGTTCGCGCCCGACTCGAAAACGTCCCATGAGCGAGCCGCAGCGATCAAGGGAGCGCTCCCGGGAGAAATCCACCGAGAGCAGAACCAAGAATGGGCCGTCAGATGTCCTCCGGCTTGCTCTTCCGAGCAAGGGAATGGAAGACGACACTGTCGCCTTCCTGGCCAATTGCGGTCTCCGAATTGATCGGTCCAATCCGCGCCAGTACCGGGCTACTATCCCGAGTTTGGACGGCGTCGAGGTCACTTTCCAGCGCGCGGGTGACATCTACGATAAGGTCCATGAAGGAAGCGTCGATCTGGGGATTACTGGCTACGATATCGTGGCCGAGGACGAGCGCGAAGACGACCGAGTCCTGGTCCTGCTGCGCGAGCTGGGGTACGGCCGCTGTGCGCTCGCTCTGGCCGTTCCGGAGAGCTGGATTGATGTTGCCAACGTCCACGATCTTGCCGAGGTAGCCGCGGAACGGCACGCCGAGGCTCTCCAGTTCCGGGTGGCGACCAAATACGCAAACCTGACCCGTCAGTTCCTCTACGACCACGGCGTCAGCTACTTTTCGATCGTGCCCAGCGAAGGTGCGCTGGAAGCAGCGCCTGCGCTGGGCTACGCCGAGCTGATTGCCGACCTCACCTCGAGTGGCGTGACGTTGCGAGAGAACCGCTTGAAGGCGGTGGGCGGAGGCACTATTCTCCCCTCTGAGGCGTGCCTGATCGCCAACCGGGTCGAGATCGGGAAGAGTCCGGCCAAGCTGGAGAAAACCCGCCGCATGCTCGAGGCGATGGAGGCGTATCTCCGCGCGCGCAGCTTCATGTCCCTGACCGCGAACGTGCATGGAGACAGCGTCGAGTCAGTGGCACGGCAGGTAACCGCCCACTCCGAAGTGTCGGGCATGCGCGGCCCCACTATAGCGCGGGTCTATCCCAAGCCTCCTCACGACGATGAAGACTGGTTTGCGGTGACGGTTATCGTGGCCCGGGATCGCCTCCAGGAGGCGGTGGACGCACTGCGCCATGCCGGCGCTACTGACATGACAGCCCAGCAGCTGGCCTAT
>DASXTD010000677.1:0-3234 GCA_036505655.1 Chloroflexota bacterium | reverse complement strand
CCGGCGCATTGCGACTTCATTCTGCCAGCGGTAGTCCGGCGCGGGGACGTCCAGGTCGCGGTCACCACGGCCGGACGCAGCCCGGCGCTCTCCCGCCATCTGCGCGAGCGCCTGGACCAGTGGCTCCCCGCCGAGTACGGGCCATTACTCGACATAATTGATGGCATTCGTCAGGAGCTGCAGCGAGCAGGGGGATCGCCTCAGCCAGAAACCTGGCAGGCGGCGATCAGCGAAGAGGCCCTCGACCTACTGCGCAAGCAAGATCGCGCGGGCGCCGAAGATCTGATCCGCGCCCGCCTCAGCGCAGAGGGTGAGGGAGAGGGGGCCGCCCCGGGCTCAGCACTCAGCACTCAGCACTCAGCACCCGGTCGCATCATCCTGGTAGGGGCGGGGCCCGGAAACCCGGGACTTATTACCATCGCGGGAAGAGAGGCCCTCGCCCAGGCAGAGGTCATCGTCTACGACCGCTTGGTGAGCCAGGAGCTGCTAGCGATGGCGCCTCCCGAAGCTCGCCGCATCTACGCGGGCAAAGCCCCCGGCCGCGTGGGCCCCCTCACCCAGGACGAGATCAATGCGCTGCTCTGCTCCGAGGCTCAGGCGGGCCGAGTAGTCGTGCGTCTGAAGGGGGGCGACCCCTTCGTGTTTGGGCGCGGTGGGGAAGAGATGCTCGCAGCAGCAGCGGCCGGCGTGCCTGTCAGCGTGATCCCGGGCGTGACCGCGGCCATCGCCGTACCCGCGGCGGCTGGCATCCCCGTTACGCACCGAGGCGTTTCCTCGATGTTCACAGTTCTGACCGGCCAGCAAGGTCCGACGGCAACTGCGCCGATCGATTGGGAAGCTCTGGTTCGCCTGGGCGGAACGCTTGTCCTTTTGATGGGCGTGGAGACGCTGCCCAACATCGTAGGCGAGCTTTTGGCGGCTGGAATGAACCCTGAGCTGCCCGCCGCCGTAATCGAGCAAGGTACGCTTCCCGAACAGCGCTCAGTGACCGGCCCCGTCCGCGACATTGTCGACCTGGTCAGCCGATGTGGCATCACCTCGCCCGCCACTACAGTCCTGGGCGACGTAGCTGGGCTGGCGGTGTAACAAGCCTCCCCCCTCGTTTAGGAGAATCGTGTAATATTACATATACATATATGTAATATTATGGAGACATCATGAAGCGCACGACAATCCTGGCCGATGAGAGCCTCCTCTGGGAGGCCAAGAAACTCGCCGAACGCGAGGGCAAGACCTTCACCGACGTCGTACGGGAGGCGCTCGCAGAGTACGTCGCCGCCCATCGTCGGCCGCGGAAGTTGTCCATCATCGGGATTGGGCATGGCCCGGGAAACGTGGCCGAGCATGACGAGGAAATCCTGCGACGGGAAATCCATCCGATCTACGGTTGGAGTCGCCCGGACACCTGGGGCGACGAGCCCAAGCCCGGCAAGCAGGAGCCGTAGGGCACGTGGCGATTCTGGTCGACACCAATGCACTCTATGCGCTAGTGGACGACGCCGAGCCTCAGCATCAGGCCGTCTACCAGTTCGTCGATCGGACCGAGCAAGCCCTCCTGGTCCCCATTACGGTGCTCCCCGAGCTCGACTACCTCGTTTTCACCCGCCTGGGGCCTCGAATCCAGATTCGCGTGCTGCGCTCGCTCCTGGGCGGGGAGTTTCAGATCGAAACCCCGACAGCCCAGGACCTGGAGCGCGCGGTCGAGCTCGCCGAGCAATACGCCGGCTCTGGACTCGGGCTGGTGGACGCATCCATCGCTGCCATCGCGGAGCGGCTGAACATTCGCCAGATCCTAACCCTGGATCGGCGAGATTTCGGGATGCTGCGGCCACGACACTGTTCAGCGTTCGAGTTGGTGCCTTAGCTCACGTCATCTCCCGTCCGACGCCCAATGAACCTGCAACCTGGGCCAGATCTCTAGCCACCGTTTGCCTCGCACCCGCTGATTGAAGACCTCGACGGGATAGGGAACCTCCGGGTTCGGCGTCACGCGCAGCGACCAATTCTCCGCAAGGCCATACGGAGCAACGATGGTGAGCGTGTCAGCCGTTTCCAGACGTACGCCGACACAGGTCTGCGTTTCCGGCCAGTGGGCGATGGCGTGTGCAGAGTCGCGATAGGGCGGATGTTGGTTGGGAATGTGCATCCGCGCCTGATCGCGGACCTGCCAGACGACGTCAGGCATGAGCGCCGTTAGCCTGCCTTCGAGGCGTGCCTCCGTCGCAGCGCCCCGGTCCGCCCGGTCAAAGTAGATCAGGTCCACGTCGTTGAGCGGCGTTCGGACCGGTTTTTCGTGGAGCGCGTCCCAGATTGCGTTGCGGACAAACCCAGCCCCGATGTACCAGTCAGGCAGCTGGAGCGATCGGACCGCTCGCAGGCAGTCCATTCGCCATGAATCGGCTCTGATCAGGTCTTCGGTCTCCGCCAGCATCGAGTCACTGTTTCTCGCCATCGTGCGCTCAAAGGCGCTCTGGGAGAACCCGGAAACCCTCCCGCTGCGCGGCTTCGCGTAGGCGGTTATCGAGGCAGATAAACACCTCGTCCCCTGGATGGCCGTCGCACCAGTCGAGCGCCGCCGCCAGTTGCAGCGCAACATCGGCTCGGAGTGGATGCGCGTAGAGCAGTCGATTAGCCGTATTCCGCAAACTTTCTGAGGGCACAACCTCGAGCCAGCGGTTCGACAGCTCGGCCAGGTTCGCCCCAGCGCCATGGAGGCCATCGGGCGTGAAAACACCCTCACGGAAGAGGCGAGCGAAAGCGGATGCACATTCGATTCTGGTCGCCCACCAGACGACGAGCTCGGGATAGCTCTGTGTCAGCGAACGTACGGTTTCGCTTGCAGTCTGGGCAACACACAGCGGGACGACCGCTGATGCATCCCAGTAGCTCACCGGCCCTCCTCACGATCTTCGAGGAGCGCCTTCAGGGTCAGATCCTCTGGGTCTTCTGGACGCGGGCGCTTCCAAAACTGTGCCCAAGACTCGGGATCCGCCTGCTTATCTGGCAGCCGAATGCGGCCCTGGCGTGCGAGCTCACGAACTCGCTCCGGATCGTTGAGCGGTAGCCGCACAGGGCTGAGCCTCGCGATTGGGCGTCCACGCTCAGTGACGACAACTTCTTCGCCAGTCTTGACCCTGGCGAGGTAGGCGCTCAGTGAGGCTTTGAGCCGAGCCACATTCACGCTCTCCATTCAATCCTCCAATGTGACCATTATAGTCATATACGGCAGGGTGT
>DASXTD010000676.1:0-3434 GCA_036505655.1 Chloroflexota bacterium | reverse complement strand
AGGTCGGCTGCTTTGCGGCGGAGCTCAACTCCTCGTTGCGGTTCGCCCAGCGCGTCAAACACCTCGGCCATGCGCATCCAGGCGTCGAAGACGTAGCCCTGCAGCTCGCAAAGTGCCTTGGGCTGTCGGACCTGGCTGCCATTGGGGTAGACCACGGCGTCCCCGGAATCCTTCCAGCCCACATTCTCATAGCCGAGGCTAGAGCGCGTCTGATACTCCTGAAAGCCGTCCCCGTCCAGGTCACCGTAGGAGTCGATCCAACGGAGGCACCCCTCGGCAACTTCGCGGTACTCACGGAGCAACGCGTCGTCGCCCAGCCACTTCCAGGCCTCGTGGAGGGTGATCAAGTACAGGGGAGTGGCATCGGCCGTCCCGTAGTAGGGCGTATGGGGCACCTTCTTGAAATGGGCCAGCTCGCCGAAACGGATCTCGTGGGGGATCTTGCCGGGCTCGGCGTCGCGGTAGTCGTCCATCTCGGTGGCCTGGTACTCGGCAAGCTTCTTCAGGGCGCCCCGCGCGAAGCCCGGGTAGGTGATCATGTTCTGGAGGCTCACGATCAGGCTGTCCCGCCCGAAGATGGTGACGAACCAGGGCACGCCGGCCGCCGGCAGCCACATATCCGGGGCGAAGTCGTGGTCGTGCAGACGCAAGGCGCCCATGTCCTCGATCGACTGCCGATACAGCCGGTAAATATCCTCGTTGGCGGAGGTCAGCTTGGTGGCACAAGCCTGCCAGTCTCGCTGCAGCTGGTCCAGGTTGGGACCGTGTTCCCCTGCCTCCCCCCAGTCCTCGGCGCATCCATAGAGAGGCAGCCGCACCCGGTCTTGCTCCTCGAAGATGTAGTGGCAGCAGGTGTGCCACGCTGCTCCGGGCTGCAGCTCGATCTCAAAGGTCACGCGGCCGTTCGCGTAGCGCGGCCGAGAATCACTGTGATCGAGCCGATACACCAGCCGGCGGTGGAAATCGCGGTTGTCATAAGACATGCGGAGCTCTGTCTTGTTCGGGTGCCACTCCGTCTCGATCCGGCCACGCCGAATGAACTTGTGGGACTTCACCTCGAATAGGTCTGCGAAGTCCGAGCGCAGGGCCACTTCGAGGTTGAACCGCACCGGCTGCAAGCCGTGGTTGGTGACGTCCAGGTCCTCGTGGATGCCATCCCCCACCGTCCGAACGATGACCAGCCCCAGGCTGCCCTCGGGGATCTCGCCATCTTCGGTGGGGACGAGAGGGTTCATGAGGTGGATTCGCGCCGCGTAGTAGGCGGTCGTGCTCGAAGTGAGGCGCACCCAGGGCTCGCCGTTCGCGGAAATCGCATAGGAGCTGACGAAGCGCGTATCCCCGGCAAAAACGCCCTGCTCGCTCTCCTGGCTGATCTCGCCGTTCAGATCGGTCACCATGAAGCTGCTGCCCTGGTTGATAGTCAGGGCCGGCGGGCCAACGCTGATCGCCACGGGCATGCATCAAGCTCCCCAAGCCACTTTGGCTCGCCCGTAGTCTAGCGTTAGCCCCGTGGCATCCCAGGCACAACCCCAATCCGTTCGCTGTTCTAGGCCGTCCGCATGGACCCTAAAGTCCAGCGCGTCTGTCAGGTTGGCCGTGCGGCCAATTCCCTCCCCCTCTGGGAGAGGGTAGGGTGAGGGCGTTCCCGCCCTAAGGGCTCGTCCGCGCGGGAATTCCAGCGGCGGCTTTGGCGATCGCGTCCACGTCGT
Organism: Chloroflexota bacterium; assembly: GCA_036505655.1. Lineage (GTDB taxonomy): Bacteria > Chloroflexota > UBA6077 > UBA6077 > SHYK01 > DASXTD01. The sequence continues at coordinate 1,725 of DASXTD010000676.1, read as the reverse complement.
AGGTCGGATCGAGCGCGGCCACCTGGTCGAACCGGGCTTGCGCTTCAGCATCATCGCCTGCTTCTTGCGCAATGTAGCCGAGCGCATCGTGCAGGCACGCCTTCTGGCCGTCCGTCCAGGCGAGGAAATTGGTACTGAGCTCCGCCCGATCCACGGCAGCCTCGAAGGTCGCGCGGTCGCTTGCCAGCACGTCGGCGAAGTCACCGGTAGCCACTTCGAATTCGCCGCGCCGCCACGCGTAGACGGTGGAGAGACGCGGGCTCGAGGCGTGGCTCTGACAGAACGGCGACCAGCGCTTCACCACCTCTGGCACGCCATCGCCATCCACGTCTTGCAGGATCACGCTGTCCGCAACCCCGTCATACACCACCGCCTCGCCGCGCACGACCAGCATGCCCTGGCTGTTCGCGCCGACGTAGTACGAAAGGGCCACCGAGGCGGTGCCCGCGATGTCAGCCACCTCAGTCGTCGGCGCCAGCGCGAACGCTTTTCGCACCGCCATGGCTACTCGCCAGCCAGTCGGGTTCTGGAACACGATGGCGAGCTCGATCTGGGGCGGGAACGGCCGATCCGGAGGACCACCAGGGTTGGGCAGACCCAGCAGGACTGCCATCCGCCCATTGCCCCTCTGCGACATGTCCTTCACGTCCAGTACTTGCGCGCCGCTCGGAAACTGGTCGAGCAAGTCGGCCGGGAGCGTTGGCCCTTCATCTTGGGTGACCGCGTCGTCCGGGCCGCTCTGAGCCGCCAGGCCTACCAGTGGGCTAAGCGTCGCCACTCCGACCAAGATCGCCGTCGCCCAGCTCAACGTTCGCTGCATGCTCCAGTGTAGTCGCTCTTCGAACCGGTAGGGCTGGGGCCTGTCCCCAGCCGCCAAGAAGTGGCGGGGGACAAGCCCCCACCCTACCGGACGGAGTACGATGCTGCGCAGTCAGGTTGGAGGAGAACAATGACGCTGCATTTGAAGGGAGCTTTCTCGAACAACCCCCGCGTGCGGCCACTGCTCGACGGGACGATCCAGCCCACTGGCATCGAGATCGAATGGGATTCCGGCAGCCCCGCCGATCTCCACGAGCGCCACCTGCGCGACGACGATTGCGACGTGTTCGAGTTCTCCATCTCCCACCTCATGGAGTCCAAGGCCAAGCCCAGCCCGCGTTGGGATTGGTCCATGCTCCCCGTGTACATGAGCAAGGCTCTCCTCTGCGTCAACTCCCTCACGAACGTCAACTCTGGTGTCGAGAGCGCCCAGGACCTCAAAGGCAAGCGCTTCGGTGTGCCCGACTACTCCATGACCGCCGCCCTCTGGTTTCGCGCCATGCTCCGCGAGCTGTATGGCTACCACCCCTGGGACGTGTCCTGGTTCGTGGGCCGCACGCTGGAGCACAGCCACACCGAGCTAGTCGGTGTGAGCCGCGAGAAGCTCTCTTCCCGAGTCTCCATCACCTGGCCGGATCGCGCCGGCGCCCTTGGCGAGCTGCTTCTGGCCGGCGACATCGATGCCGCCTGGGGCTCAGCCCTGGAAGGCATCCCCGCCGATCCGCCGCCCACGCTGCGCCCCCTTTTCCCGGATGGCGGCCTCGATTTCGTCGGTTCCTTCGTGCAGCGCACCGGCTTTGGGCCGGTCAACCACACCGTCGTGGTCCAGAACAAGCTCCTGGAAAAGGAGCCCTGGGTCGCCGAGGCTCTCTACGAAGCGTTCGAAAAGTCCAAGGCCGAGGCCTA
>DASXTD010000675.1:0-3509 GCA_036505655.1 Chloroflexota bacterium | reverse complement strand
GGTGAGGATTGTCAGGGCGATAAAAAGAAAAGGGAGAAATGTCCGCACTCCCCAAGACTCTGAGAAGGCTCGTGACGAAAGCGGACTTACGACGGGTAGTGCGGCCCCTTGTGGGCCGCTCCGATCGGGCGGGGGACAAGTCCCCGCGCTACCAGACAGGGTCTTCTGAGGACATGGTCCTCTGTCAGGGATTACTCCCAGAATGCGAAGCCCATGGCGCAGGGCGAGGCGTAGACGGGCACAAAGTCGATGACGTGGGCGCGCCGGCCTTCAGCGACCCCGGCGGCCGCCATCCAGTTGCGCCACTCGCCGGTTCCGCTGCCGACTCCGCCCCGCGTGTTGGTGCCGCCGTCCATTCCCCGGGCATCCGCGCCGTCGCCCACCTGGCCCGGCCGAGCCTGAGCGTCGAAATAACGCGCGGCTTCACGGCCGTCGCCCGCTTCCATGGCATCCAGAATTCGGTGGTCGAACTCCTCATCCAAATAGGCGTTCTTGCCGCCGGGCGTGTGCCAGAGCCCGCCTGATCCCATGATCGCGACGTTCAGATCCAGCGGCGAGTGCTCGATCACGTCGCGCACGGCCCGGCCGAGATCGAAGCAGCGCTCAGCCCGCGGCTGGGGCGCGTAGTAGCAGTTCACGAACACTGGTAGCACGGGGATGTTGTATTCGGGCGTGATGTAGTACTCAGGACGGAGGAAAGCATGGCCCATACCGCGTTCTGTGTCAGGCAGCACGGTGGAGAAGGCCGGATCGAACTCGCGCTCCATCAGACCTTCCATTAGCTCCCTGCCGAGCGGAGCGCAGCCCTTGACGTGCGCCCACATGTCGGCATCCACGTCCTCACGTCCAATGTGACCCCCACCGACGGCATCAGCTCGCTGCAAGACAGGGCGCCCCACCGTCTTGTGTCCCTCGAAGTCTTCGCCGACGTAAACGCCGAAGGCAGGGAAGTTATCGAAGTGGAACAATTCGCCCTGGTCGTCCCCGAAGATCAGCAGGACGTCTGGCTTCGCTTGCTCAACTTTTTCCCGCAGCACCTGGAAGCCCTGCATACAGCGCTGAAACTTGGCCACGTTTTCTTCCGGCGAGTCAAGCGGAACATCATCTCGCAGGGAGCGCCGGGATCGAATCTCATTCCATTGATCCGGCGGCGTATACAGGAATGGAGAGTGCGAGCACCCGACAATCAAGCTAATCTTCGCCACGGTCGCCTCCTTTTAACGGCCCGCACTTGTCTTTCCTGCTCGAGGTTGGCGCCCGATCCCGCTCCGCTCAACTAGGAACCACGTCCCGTGAGCAGGTATAAGGTGAACGCTGTAAAAGGGTCAAGCGTCTGTGAGGAGCACGATGCTGAGCGAAAACGACGATCTGGGCTTCGCCATCGCTCTCACGCGAGTGAAGGGCATCGGACCGCGCCGCTACGATCGCTTGATGGAATGCTTCGGCACCGCGAGAGGAGCCTGGGAAGCGGATGGCGCGGCTTTGATCGGGGCCGGCATGGACCGCACGACCGTGGATGCGCTTCTCGCAGCTCGAAAGCGAGTCGATCCATCGCGCGAGACCGAGCATCTCAAGGCGGCCGGAGCGATGGCCATTACGCGCGGCGATCCTCGTTATCCGCACTTGTTGGCCGAAATCTACGACCCGCCACCCGTACTCTATGTGCGCGGAGTCTGGCCGGGAGAAGATGACCTTGCCCTCGCCATCGTGGGTACCCGAGGCGCGACCAGCTATGGTCGGATGGCGGCCGAGCATTTAGCCAAGGCCTTGGCGCGAGACGGTGTGACTATCGTGAGCGGCCTAGCTCTGGGCGTGGATACAGCCGCCCATCGCGGCACGCTCGAGGCTGGCGGGCGAACCATCGCCGTGCTGGCCAGTGGGCTAGACCGCATTTACCCGTCCCAGAATGTGGGCCTGGCGGAGCAAATCACCGAGCGGGGAGCGCTGGTGACGGAGTTCCCCTTGGGAATCAAGCCCGACGCGGTGAACTTTCCCAGACGGAACAGAATCATCTCGGGCTTGACACAGGGAACCCTCGTGGTAGAAGCTGGAGAACGGAGCGGGGCCCTGATCACGGCGGCCTTCGCCACCGAGCAGGGCAGGGAGGTGCTCGCCGTGCCGGGGAGCATCTTCAGCCCCAAAAGCCAGGGAACGAATAATCTGATCCGCGACGGTGCCACGCCGGCGACGACGGCGGAGGACGTGCTCGCCGAGCTGCAGCCAGGTCGTCAGCCGCGGCAGCTCACGGTAGCCGATATTGTCCCCCTCGACGATACGGAGCGAGCCCTGTTTGGTGTTCTGGGGGGAGAGCCACTGCATATCGATGAAGTAGCCCGCGAAGCTGCTTTGCCCATGTCGTTGGTGAGCGCCGCGCTCGCCATGATGGAACTGAAAGGTATCGTCCGCCAGATAGGTGGGATGAACTACGTGCGAGGAGCTAGTTGATTGCCAGGTAAGCTGGTCATAGTTGAATCACCGGCCAAGGCCAAGACCATCGAGCGGTACTTGGGCCCTGGATACGAGGTGCGCGCCTCGCTTGGCCACATCCGAGACTTGCCCAAGAGCAAGCTGGGCGTAGACATCGATCGTGATTTTGAGCCCGAATATCTCGTCCCGCGCGACAAGCTCAAGCAAGTAAAGGAGCTCAAAGCCCGCGCCCAGAAAGCGGATGAAATCATCCTGGCCACCGACCCTGACCGGGAGGGCGAAGCGATCGCCTGGCACTTGATGGAAACGATCGAGCCCGGCAATCGGCCCGTTCGACGTGTTGAGTTCCACGAGATCACTCGCGCGGCGGTGACCGAGGCCATGAAGCAGCCACGGGATATCGACCTGAAACGAGTGGATGCTCAGCAAGCTCGCCGCATCCTAGACCGCCTGGTCGGATATCAGATCAGCCCTCTCCTCTGGAAGAAAGTGCAGCGAGGCTTGTCCGCGGGAAGGGTGCAGTCCGCCGCGCTGCGACTCGTGGTGGAGCGCGAGCGTGAAATTCAGGCCTTCACCGCGGTCGAATACTGGTCGATTGAGGCTGACCTGGCCAAGGCGGGCGCCACTGCCCGAGGTCGAGGCCGGGTTCCATCCAGCTTCACCGCTAGTCTCCACGAAATCAATGGGGCAAAGGCGGAGATTGCCAACGCCCCCGCCGCTCAGACCATCACCACCGACCTACGAGGGGCAAAATACGCGGTCGATGCCGTCCGCAAGCGCCAGCAACAGCGCAATCCCCCGGCCCCGTTTACCACCAGCACGCTCCAGCAGGAAGCGAGTCGCAAGCTGGGCTTTGGCGTGACGCGCACCATGGCCGTGGCCCAACAGCTGTACGAGGGTGTGTCGGTCGGGGATGAGGGCGAGGTCGGCCTCATTACCTACATGCGCACGGACTCCACCCAGATGGCCGACACCGCGGTCCAGGAAGCTCGGCGCTTTATCGGCGAGCAGCATGGCGCCGAAAACGTGTCCCCCGAGCCGCGCACCTACCGAACTCGCAGCCGTCTCGCCCAGGAAGCGCA
>DASXTD010000674.1:0-2235 GCA_036505655.1 Chloroflexota bacterium | reverse complement strand
CTACCACCTGCTGCTCGACAATGCTCAGGAAGCCAAGCGCGGAGTGAATCCGATTGGGACTACCGGACGCGGGATCGGCCCCGCCTACGAGGACAAAGTAGCCCGGGTTGGCCTGCGCATCGGCGACCTGACTGACGTCGCTTTTCTAAGGGAGCGCCTCACCGTGGCCATCGGCCGCGGCGAAAGATTGCTGGCGGCGCTCGGCCAGCCGCAGGCCCTCGATCTGGAAGCGGTGCTGGCCGAGTACGCGGGTTATGCGGATCGATTGCGGCGGCACATTACCGACGTGGCGCCAGTCATCGCAGCCGCGGTCGAGCGCAACGCGGCGATCCTCCTCGAAGGCGCCCAGGGTACTTTGCTCGATCTCGATCATGGAACCTATCCCTACGCGACGACCTCCAGCTGCACCGTGGCCGGGCTGTGCCAGGGATCCGGGGTTCCGCCCCGCGCCATCTCCCATGCCATCGGCGTCTACAAGGCCTACTCCACCCGGGTAGGAGCCGGACCCATGCCCACCGAGCTGCTGGACCGGACCGGCGACTATCTGCGCGAGCGCGCGCACGAATTCGGCACCACGACCGGTCGGGCGCGACGGGTAGGCTGGTTCGATGCGGCCGTGTCGCGCTACACCGCCAGCATCAACGGCTTCGACAGCATCGCGTTGACCCGCCTCGACATCCTCGATGAGTTGGAAACAGTCAAGATCAGCGCCGGGTACCGCCTTGACGGCGTGACTCTGGAGACGCCTCCTTCCGATCCGGCCAACCTGGCCCGGTGCGAGCCCGTTTACGAGGAGATGGAAGGCTGGAAGATGCCAACTCGCGGCGCTTCGGACTTCGATGATCTGCCCGCCCAGGCCATCGCTTACATCGAGCGTATCGAGTCACTGGTGAGGGTTCCGGTCGCCCTGGTTGGCGTCGGCCCGGAGCGCTCTGAGCGGATCGTTCGCCAGGCACTCTGGGAGCAGCGGAGCCGCTAGGCGATGCATGAGCTGCAGAAGCTCAAGGAAAACGACATATTCGCTGTGACGGACGGTGAGGGCAACATCACCGTGACTAGCTCGGCTGGCGAAGGGCTGTATTTTCGGGACACCCGGTTTCTGAGCTTCTATCAAATCGAGATAGAAGATTGCCATCTAGAGATGCTCTCGTCCTCAGGGGAGCTGAACTTTATGAGCACCCTCCAGCTCACAAACGACCGCTTCACGCTCCCGAACGGGACAGCAGTCCCGCCACGAACGTTGAGCATTCATCGCAACCGATTCCTTGATCGGGGGCTGCACGAGCGAATAGGCATCTTCAACTACAACCCATTCCCCGTCACACTCACCCTACGGGTGTCGTTCGGCTCCGATTTCCGAGATATGTTCGACGTCCGCAACGTGCATCGACCGCCGGTGCGCGGTTGGCCGGCTGAACCGGAGTGCGAGGAATCGACGATCCGGCTCCGCTACACGGGCCTGGATGGCCTGGTTCGGACCACCCGCGTCGACTTCGATCGCAAGCCCGACGAGATACGCATCGATAATGACGTCCTTCTCAACGGTCAAACGGCCGAGTCGGAAGAGGACGGAATCGCCGCCGATCCACGCACCGAGCAGGTCGCTCCGTTCCCTTCCGTCGATGCCGTCTTCCAGGCCATGGTCCCAGCCCGGGCGCCCTGGTCACTCACATTGGACGTCGTGCCCAGCATCGGCGCGGACACCAAGGAGCTTCAACCCACACTGGACGCATCCTTCGCCCGGGTACTCGAAGCGCACGAGGATTGGCAGGCAGCCTGCACGAACATCTGGACCGATCACGCGCAATTGAATGCCCTGATTCAGCGCAGCTTGCACGACCTCCGCTTAGCCATCAACGATGAGCCGACCGGCCTGATGCCCATGGCCGGCATCCCCTGGTTCAGCGTGCCGTTCGGTCGCGATAGCTTGATCACGGGTCTCCAGACACTCTGCTTGAATCCCAACATCGCCGCCGGTGCCCTGCGATTTCTGGCCCGCTATCAAGGTCAGACCGTCGATCCCTGGCGGGATGAGGAGCCTGGGAAGATCCTCCACGAGATGCGCAGCGGCGAGCTTGCGACGCTCAAAGAGGTTCCCCACACGCCCTACTACGCCAGCATCGACGCCACTCCTCTGTTCATCTGGAGCCTGGCGGAGCTCCTCCATTGGACCGGCGATTGGGGGTTGGTCGCGTCCTTGCGCCCCAATCTCGAGCTGGCCCTCGACTGGATGCA
>DASXTD010000673.1:0-7454 GCA_036505655.1 Chloroflexota bacterium | reverse complement strand
AAGAGCTATCAGACGTTGAAGATCGCGGTCTCGGTGGGGGGCGTCCTCCCGCCCGAGGTCATCAAGCAGGCTCATCGCTGGGCGCACCGTCACAACTTTCTGCACAGCTTCTACAAGCCCGGATACAACGGGCTATTGGGCTTGACTTAGGCGCTCAGCCGGTGAGCCACTGCCGTTGCTGGCGACGGTGGCGGGGCGAGCGCGTAGCTGGCGTTGCCAACCCCTCCTGGCCAAAGGCCACGAGTTTCCTCTCACAGACATTGAGCTCGCTTAGCTACTGCCAGTGCCACTCGTGGATGTTCCAGGTATTGCCGACCTGGCCGGGCCAGCGGGAGCCGGGGCCCACCAGGCCTTTCTTCACCGCGATGCTCTCGGAGTTGTAGCTGAGGCCGATGATGCCCACGTCGTCGGTGAGCACGTGGAGGGCCTGAACTTCGGCCTGCGCCCGCTCCCGGGCGTCTAGCGAGCTGGACGCCACCAGGTACAGGCGATCGAACTCGCTGTTCTGCCAACAGCCTCGGTTGGAGCCCGCGAAGCGAGTCTGAGTGGTTGCGCACTGGCTCGAAATGGCCACGACAAAGATGCCCGGAACATCGATGGACATAGCAGTCGTGTTGAGACCAGGGAACGTCACTCGGTATTCGTTGTCCCGAATCCGCGACTGGGGAATCACCGTCTCCGAGACCTGCATGCCGAGCTTGCCCAAATCGGCCCCGATGATGCTCATTTCGGATTCGTTATCCGAGCTCGCGGTCGTTCGGAGATCCAGCGCGAACGGCTGCCCGGCGCCGTTAGCCAGCTGATCGCCGCGGCGCGTCCAGCCAGCCTCGGTCAGCAATGCAGCGGCCCGCGCCGGATCATACGGATACTTCGCGGCAGCGTTGAGGGCGTCTGGATAGATGGGATCGTTCGGCGAGACCGGGATTTCGGTGGCGGGAGCCGTCCCCTGGGTCACCACTTCGGCCAGACTCACACGGTCGATTCCGGTAGCGAGAGCCCTCCGTACCCGCGGGTCGGATAGTGCTGGCTGCTCATTGCGGGTCGGATCCAGCTGGATCTGGACGTAGCGGAAGCGCACCGGCGTGATCACAACCTGGCCCTGGCTCAGGTCCCATTGCTTCTGGACGGTGACGCCACCTTGCTGGCCGAGCGTGATCCCCACCGTGGCATCCACGGCGCCGCCTAGCACGTTGGCGAGCACCGCGTTCGTGTCCGCGATCACTCGAAAAACCACTTCGTCGATCCTTGGCTTCCCCATGAAATAGCCATCGAAGGCGCCATAGCGCAGCTGGGACCCGCGATCCCATTCCATCAGCCGATAAGGCCCATCACCGACGTAGTCAGGCGTGGACCAGAAGCTCTGGTTCAGAAAGGCGTCAGTATCTCCCCGCTCGTAGCTCGGCGCGAGGATGTGCTCCGGGAGGGCCTCCATCTGGCGAGACACGAGCTCGTTCGCCCACGGGTAAGGCTGCTTCCAGGAGATAATGAAGCTCTGTCCGTCGATCGCCGTCACCTGATCGATGAACTGCTCGGGGACCCGCTCGCGTACCGGCACATCAGGGTTGGTGTAGACCCTGAAGGCGAAGCTGAAATCGGACGGGATGATCGGCTGCCCGTCGTGCCACTGGGCGTTCGGCCTGAGCTTCCAGTTGGTCGTCATCGTGCCGTCCGGCTTGACCGTCCAGGTCCCCTTCTCCTGGGAGGGCAGTTCGGCAGCCAGCAGCGGGATGGCAACCCCCCGCTCGTTGCGTACGGCCAATGGGCTGTTGCTCAGGAAATTGAACTCAGAAGCAAACGTGTTGCCGGTCTCCAGCTTGGTGGCCAGGTTGTCGAGCTCAGCCCCGATCGCAATGGTTACTCGACTGGGAGTGCCGGCGGCGCCTTCTGGCGGGGCCGAGCTGGGCGAGCTCGTGGCCGGCGAACAAGCCGCTAGCAAGACAAAAGACGCAACGGCCAGAAAGCTGCTGTACTTGGGCACTTGACCCTCCAAGCCCACGCTCCCCGCCGAAGGAGGCTATTTACTCCTATCCGGTCAGGAAATCGTACTCCACGCCGCGACCGAGGGCTTTGGCCCGGTCGAAGGCGAGGCCGGCCAGCGCGATATCGCCCGCGCCCCCCTGAGACTCGCGGAACACCGTAATAGCGTCACGACTCGTTGGTGCTGGTGACGAACCAGCGGCCACCGCTCCCAGCTCCACCACCTTCTCACGCGCCAATCTTCCTTCGCTCAGGAGCGTCCACAAGGGCGGCGGTCCCAGGCCCTTGCGTTCGGCCAGGTATTGGCCTTTCGGATCGATCATCGCGTACTCCAGCCGCCAGCTCGAGACCACTACCAGCGCCGCTTTCGCATAGACCGAGGCATCAATCTCAAACGGCTCACCCCAGCTGGTGACGTGGGTGCCGGGCGGGATGTCGTCTTCGCGAATCACGGCCGCTGACGAGTTCGTACCCAGCGCCACGATATCAGCTCCATCCAAGGCAGCCTCGCGTGTCTCCATGGCCGTCACCGGCACTTTGAGCGCTGCGGCGGCCCGACGTGCGAACGCCTCGCGGTGCTCACGCGTCGGGCTATAGACGCTGATGCGCTCGATGGACCCAATGGCGCAAAGCCCTTCCAGCGCCGATAGCGCGAGCCGGCCGCTGCCGAGCAGTGCCACCGCGTGCGCGTCTGCTCGAGCGAAAGCGCGAGCCGCCAGTCCCACCAGCGCGCCCACCCGCAGATTCGAGTAGCCCGAGCCAACGATGCCGAGCAGCTCGTTCCCCGCGGTGGCGAACACGAGAGAGACGCCCCCGACGCGAATCCCGACCCGTCCCACGCCATAAGCGCCGCCGCCCACTGCGCGCAGCACGCCGCTCTCGCGATGCGCGGCGCTGCCCGCCGGTGCCGGCGGAAGGCCAGGGGGCCGAGCGTGCGCGCCCCCAAACGGAGCCATGTGCACAGTGGTACCCGCCACCTCCTCGCGGGCGACCTGGTCCATCAGGGCAATGGCGTCTTCCATGCTGATCAAGCCTTCGACCTCGGCCGCGTTGAGCAGCAAGACCACCCGTGCCTACTCAACATCCCAGGTGTGAATGTTCCAGGCGTTCGCGGCCTGGCTGGGCGCCGCTCCGGTGGGACCGATCACGCCCTTGCGGAAAGCCACCCCTAGCGAGGCGTAGTAGAGCGGGATAGCCGCTACGTCGTCCGCGGCCACTTTCATCATCTGCGCCAGCAGATCCTGACTCTGCGTGGCATCGAGCGTGATGCCGAACTGGTCATACAGCCGATCGTACTCAGCGCTGTGGTAGCCGCCATAATTGGTGCCCCGATAGCGGTTCTGCTCGCTGCCAATGGACGGGGAGCTAAAGCCGTCAATCGCGTTCGTTAGGCTGGAGGCCGGCCAGATGAGCCATCCTTTGTAGGTCATGCGGATCTCGGCGGCGTTACTCGCGGCAGCAGGGTACGGCGCGGGAATAGCCTGGAGCCCCAACGCGCTGAATTGCCCGGCCACCGCCTCGACTTCCTGCACGTTCTTGGGCTGATTGGACGCCGTAATTTCGAATGAAAACTGCTGGCCGGCCAGGTTGCGATAGGTTCCGTCGGCGGCGCGGGTCCAACCAGCGTCGGCCAGCAGCCGTTGCGTCTGAGCGGGATCGTATTCGTATTTCTGCACGCCCAGCTGCTCCAGCCGTTGATAGGCGGGGATGGCGGGCGTGATAGACGTGAATGCGGGAGTCGTCTGGCCATCCTGGAGCGTATCTACTAGCAACTGCTTGTCGAGCGCAAACGCGATGGCGCGCCGCGCCCGCACATCGCTGGCCCAGGGCTGAGCGGAGTCGCGCAGCTGCGGGATCAAATTGCGCGTTCCTTTAGGGATCGGCAACACGGTTCCTCCAGTCGTGCCCCAGGCCTGGCGGATAGTCGAAAGCGGTCGCGTGTCGAGCTGTGCCCCGGCAGGCAGCACGTCGATCTCGCCGGCCAGCAATGCTGTGATCATGACGTTAGCGTCGCCGTAATAGTGGATCACGATGCGATCTACCCGGGGTCGGCCGGAGAAATAGTCGTCGAACGCGAGGCCCTCCAGGAAGCTGCCCTCCACCCACTGCCCGACCTTGAATGGTCCCAGGCCCACGAACTCGGTCTGCCAGTAGCGGTTGTTCTGAATCGCCTGCTTTTCGCCCTGGGCGTACAGATCGCCCAGGATGTGCCGCGGGAGCGCCGGTGTGTTGTCTCCCAGGTTGGCATTCACGAACGGCTTGGGGAAGCGCACGACCAGCGTGTGGTCGTCGGGCGCCACCACTTCCGAGAGCTGGCGCGTGCCCACAGCCGGCGGGTCCCCGACGAAGTCAGGATCGCGCGCGATCTGGGTGCCGAACACCAGATCCAGAGCGGTCAGTGGTGTGCCGTCGTGCCACCGCACGTTGGGCTTGATCTGCCAGGTCAGCTCCATGCTGCCGTCGGGAGCCGTTTTCCAGGTGCCATCCTGGAGGGAAGGGACTTGGCGTGCCAGGTGCGGCTGGAGGACCTCGTGGTCATCGTAGATGGTCAGGCCGGCGTGGAAAGTGAGCCGATGCTCCATGATGCCGCTGCCACCGCCGCCGGCGGGCCCGGTGATGTTGATGATGCCAGTCGATGCACCGTGCCCAACCGGCTCTTCCTGGAGCTGCATGCCGATATGAATGGTCTTGGGCCCTCGGCTAGCTACGCCGTTGTCGGGACTGCCCCCTGGGGGAGCCGCCCCCAGGCCAGGGCCGCAGGCAGTGATGAATAGAGCGACGATGAGGGCGGGTAGCGCGGAGGCCGGCGGCAGTTCGGTTCCGCCTCCAACCGCTCCCCCGCCTCGCCGCAGCGGCGCCAACGAGGTGCCCTTACCCCTCGGGCCGATAGAACTTGCGAAGGTTGCCCACAATGCGCAGTGCATCCTCCGCCCCACCATGAATTAGCTCCAGATAGTGCTTGAGCTGTTCCGTCTCGGCCAGCATGTCCTGGTCTTCCAGGAGGAGCTCGGTGAACCCCAGAACCGGTGCGAGCGCGTTGTTCACATCATGGTACACATGCCGCGCCTCTTCCAGGAAAAGGCGCAGCTGCTCTTCGGGCGCCGCTCCGCTGGGTTGATCCACCATTCTGTCCGCTCGCCTTAAGGCCGCATGCTTTGCTTGGTGAGCACCCGCACTGGCTCGATCACATTCGCGCGGGCTGCCAGGTTTTTCAACCGCTCAGACAGAGCCGGCGTTACCTCCGCGCCGCGCCCCACCAGCATCATGCCAGAGCTGGTCCGTACATCCTCCGCGAGTACCATGCCGGGCAAGAGGTCCTTCAGCAGCAGCTCCTGGATCACCTCGGTCTGTTTCTCCGCCCCCCTGGTCTTGGCGAAGACGTTCAAGAGACTCGGGTCGTACCACCCCAGGCGGTCTCGCATGGTGTCCAGCGCCCCCTGAGCCTCCTGTCCCGCCGCCACCAGGGTGTCGTAGTCCAGCAAGATCTTCAGCGCCCGCGAACCCCACGGGAGCTGCCGGCCACGCACCCGATCTTCCGGCCATCCACCCCCGTCGAAGCGCTTGTCCTCGTAGCGGAGAATCTTGGCCACCCCCCCCATCTGGGGAATGCCGGCTACGAGCTGCTCGGCGAGCGCAGGGAGTCGGTTGGCCATGAGCTTCTCCGCTGGTTCGAGCTCCTGTCCCTCGTAGATCTTGAGCGCGGTCTCGGGCGGCAGGGAGACGCAGCCTACCTGGGAAAGCATTGCTGCTACCTCTGCCTCCCACCGATCGCTGACTTTCAAGTGGTCGAGGAGCAGGCTAATTCCGTCTTTGGCCCGGGTGGCCCGCCCGAAGGCAGCCGGGCTGGCCAGCGCCAGGATGTCCGACATGGCCTTGATGCTGGCTCGCAGCGTCTGCTCGAGGAGCACTCGTCGAGCCACCACCAGATCGTATTGCTTCGCCGCCGCCCGCAGCGCCTCGAGCAGCCCCCCACGCATCACGGGCTTAATGAGGAAGCGGAAGATGTGCCCTTCGTTGACCGCCTGAATGGCCGTATTCATGTCGGGCTGGCCGGTCATGAGCAGCCGCACCGATTCCGGCCATTTGCCCTCCACCCGCGACAGAAATGCGATGCCGTTCATCATGGCCATGTGCATATCGGACACGACAACCGCGAACGGTTCGCTCGAAGCGAGAATATTGATGCCGGCCGGCCCGTCGGTGGCCGTGGCGACCGTAAATTCGCGCCCCACCTGTGCAATGAACAGCTCGACCGCGCGCGGGTCGTCGTCCACGTAGAGGACACGGGGTACAGGTGGCCCAGGGGTTTCAGGCCTGGTCCGAACTCTTTCCATAAGACGCTGCTCCATCAAATGCCTCGAAGTGTAGCGCGGTTCTATCCCGGCGTGGCCCTAGGGACATCCCGAGACGTTCCGGCTCGGTTAACGGCGTCCACCAGGTCCTGCTTGCGGAAGGGCTTGGCGATCACCCCGGCTACTCCCTTAGCACGTGCTTCTTCCGGATCAATGGCCGCACCCCAGCCGGTCGCCAGGAGCACGGGCAATCCCGGAAAATCCAATTGGACCTGCTCGGCCAGATCCCAGCCGTTCATGCCGTCTCCCATCCCGACGTCCGAGATGACCAGATCATGGGCATGCGAGTGGAGGTGCTCGAGCGCCGCCTCACCCGAGGTGGCCGTGTCCACCGTGTGCCCGAGCGGCCGAAGCATCGCTGAAACCATCATCAGAATGGGCTCCTGGTCATCGACTGCCAGGATGTGGAGAGGCGCAAAGGCAAACGGTGGAACCTCAATCGAAGGGGATGGCGCTGCTTCAGCTGAGGACGGAACCATCATTGTCACCACCGTTCCCTGACCCAGTCCCGAGGTCAAGCTCACGCTGCCGCCATGCCGTTCCGCCACGCTGAACACCGTCGCCAATCCAAGACCGGTGCCGTTCTCCCCTTTGGTGCTGAAAAACGGCTCGAACGCCCGCGATTGCAACTCGGTCGACATGCCGCCCCCTGTATCCGTGACCGTAATTGCGACGGCGCTGCCCTGGCGCGAAGCGTTCAAGGAGATCGAACCGCCGGCGGGCATCGCATCGACCGCATTGAAGATCAGATTGGTCAGTGCCTCCTTGAGATTGTCCGCCCAGCCGTTGATGACCAGGGCCGGCTCAGTGTCCACGGAAAGGGCCACAGGACGGCCTTCGGCCTGCGGAGCGTCACGCCAGCGAGGAACGGTGAGACGCCCCACTTCGTGCAGAAGCTCACCCACGTCGATCGGTTGCGCTGACCCCTGGGAGTCAGGTTGGGCGAACAACAGCAGCCGCTTGACGGTTTGTCCGCCATCGATCGCTGCCTGGCCCATGATGCGGAGGCTATCGGCGATGCCATCATCGCCTTCGATGAGCGCACGCTGCGCCAGCTCGCTGTGGCCGACGATCAGGGCTAGCTTCTGGTTGAGGTCATGGGCAACGCCGCTTGCCATCTGGCCC
>DASXTD010000672.1:0-2636 GCA_036505655.1 Chloroflexota bacterium | reverse complement strand
TCAGCCACCACGCTGATGTTCTGGAACGTCCCTCGATCGGACAGCTTGGTCACTACCGCGGGTTCGATGTCCACGCAAATGGTGGTGACATCCGCTGGTAGCAGGTTGCCAGTGGCGATTCCGTGCAGCATCGAAGCCATCATCAGCGCCAGCTTCACGCCCCCCCGCACGACTTCACGCATTTTTGCCTGAGCGACCTGGGTATCGGTGATGACGTCCGGGAGAGGCCCATCGTCGCGAATGGAGCCGGCCAGCACAAAGTCGACGTTGTGCTGAATGCAGGCGTGCATCACCCCGGAGCGGATGATGCCCTGCTCAACCGCGGCCCGGATGCTTCCGGCGCGACGAACCGTGTTGATGGCGCGGAGGTGATGCTCGTGCCCGCCCTCCATCGGCATGCCATCCTGGAGCGAGACTCCGAGCGAAGTCCCGTACAGGGACGCCTCGATATCATGCGTGGCCAGGCCGTTCCCGCCAAACAGCGCCTGGACGTAGCCATGCCCGATGAGCCAGGCCAGCTGGCCTGCGCCGCCGGTGTGGATAAGGACCGGCCCCGTGACGATCAGGATCTTGCCGCCAGCGGCCCGCACCTCGCGCATGCGCTCGGCAATGGCGCTAATCAGTCGCGGGTTCGCTTTTTCGGAGGAAACGGAGCTGCCCATAAAGGCAAACACGCGCGGCTGATCGCGAGGCCGTTCTAACGGGATCACCCGGATCCCCTGATCGCCCACCACGATCGGCGCGCCGGCTTGCACCTCCATGAGAGTCACGCAGCGGGCAGTGCGCTCCGCGGGGTCGATGGCGATGCCGCAGTCCATCTCCGGATA
This sequence comes from Chloroflexota bacterium, assembly GCA_036505655.1. Classification (GTDB taxonomy): domain Bacteria; phylum Chloroflexota; class UBA6077; order UBA6077; family SHYK01; genus DASXTD01. The sequence goes on along the minus strand of DASXTD010000672.1, from coordinate 1,809 downwards.
TTCGACTGGGCTCCAGTAGCCGTCGATATCCACCAGCGTGTGCAGGTTCGTCGTCGAATAGAAGCCCTCCGGGAACACGCCGTCGGCGGGCGCGGGTTCAGTGTGGACGGAGGCCGTCTGCAGCCGAGTCGCACCCAGGCGGCCGACGCGCTCCAGCAGGCCTTCGAGCTCTTCCCGGGTGCTGGCGCGGATCTCGATGCGGCAATAGCTAGGCTCGTCCTTGCGCCGCCCAACTTCTAAGGTCTCGATCTGGAAGTCGCCGCCTCGGTCCATGATCTCGTCCATAATGCTGGGCAGGATCATGGAGTCGATGATGTGGCCGCGCAGCTCAACCACGTCGCGGAAAGGCTTGTCGTCCATAGTGGCTTCGATTATAGGGGGCAGCCCGCGATGGGTCGTGGGGTGACCAACGCCTGGGCCCCCGATCCGCTAGGCCTGCGAAGGGTCGATCGAACGCCAGTGGCCGGGGTGATCGCTCAGGAGATCGGCGAGGCCGGAGCGATCTCCTTTCGCCGATTCATGGAGCTGGCGCTGTACCACCCGGAGCTGGGCTACTACAGCCGCTGCGTTCCCGGTCCGGACGGGGATTACGTCACTAGTCCCGAGCTCCACGGAGCGTTCGGAGCCCTGATCTGCGTCCAATTCGAGCAGATGTGGCAGATCCTCGGTCGGCCCAATCCCTTCTGGTTGATCGAGGCTGGCCCTGGGACCGGCCGGTTCGCTCGCGATGTCCTGGAGACCGCCGAGGCCGCTTTCCCGGAGTTTGCGTCGGCGCTCCAGGTGGCCCTCATCGAGCGTTCGCCGCTGCTGCGGAAGGTGCAAGAGGAGTTGTTTGCACACTGGCAAAATCGAGTCCGCTGGCTCGATACAGACCCTCAACCCTCAGTCCTCGGTCCTCAGCCCTCGCCGCTCGGCAGGCCTTCCCTCCCCCCTCGCGGGGGAGGGTTAGGAAGAGGGAGCGAGTCAACGGTAAGCGGCTGTGTGTTTGCCAATGAGGTGCTGGATGCGTTCCCCGTGCACCGCGTGGTCATGCGCGCAGGCGGGCTCCAGGAGACATGGGTAGACGTCGAGGATGACCGGTTCGTCGAGATCGAGAAACCAGCCTCGGTGGATCTGGCGAATCACATCGAGACCAGCAGCGGTCCGTTGCCCCTGGGTTGTTTTGCCGAGATCAACCTGGACGGGGACCCATGGATGCAAGCCGTCGCAGGGCTGATCGATCGCGGTTATGTCCTGCTCATCGACTACGGCGCCGAGGCGGATGTGCTTTACAGCGGAGTCCACCCGCGCGGCACGCTCCGGGCCTACCAGGGTCAAGTGCTAATGGATGACCCGCTTGCTCTCCCAGGCTGGCGCGACCTCACTGCCCATGCGGATCTGTCGGCGTTGCGTAGGAGCGCCTCGGAAGTCGGGCTTGCGTCAGGCCGGTCTACCACCCAGGCCGGCTTCCTCAGCCAGCTGGGGATCGACCGTTTGCTGGACCGAGTTGACGATTGCGTATCTGAGCGGGTGGGCCAACGCGCCCATCGTGCCGTGCTCAAATCGCTGGTCGCCCCGTCCGGTCTCGGCGCCCTGGCCGTGCTGGCCTTCGCGAAGCACGCACCGCTGAACGACCTGGTTGGCTTTGGTGGAGCTTCGTCCCCCCAGCCGCCCGAAGCCAGGTTCATCTGGAATCTGCGGGTTGATCCCGCGCAATTGGGATCGATCCGACCAGAGCTGGTTTAGGGCAAGCTCTCCGCGGCGGTTATCGCGAGGCCCAGGAGCGGCGCGGAGAATATGCCCAGGGCGAAGATGCCGCCCACGGCCACG
>DASXTD010000671.1:0-3472 GCA_036505655.1 Chloroflexota bacterium | reverse complement strand
CGGGCCGCCATCTCATCTCCAACTTCGACACGAATTGGACCGAATTTTGTTGGATCCAGCTTGAAGGGCACTCGGGCCGCGTTTTCCAGATGGATCTCGATCATCGGCTCATTTAGGTCTGGGTCGCGAATCACCGCCAATGGGTCTTCGCCCCGCTCCACCTTGTTGATCTGCTCAAAGAGCAGGTTGTGGTAGAGAGTAACGCCCTTGTCCGATGTGGCCGGGTGCTCCAGCCGGCGATCAGCGATCGGGCCCTGCGCCACCCAGGCCAGCATGTCCTGCTTGGGCACGAGATCGGGATGGCCGATGACGTCACCGTTGTCCTCGAACCACTTGATGCGGTGGAGCGGCACGGTGGTCTGGTGCGGCGCGCCGGGCTTGCGCTCCCTTACCTGGTAGCGAACGTGGGTGGTGTGCGTGTCGTCTGCCGGCACCCGCATCTGATAGTTGGCGTTGAGGCCCTCACCGACCAGCAGGATGTTGGGAAAGATGACGGGGTGTCCGATGGTCCAATCGTCGCAGTCCTCGGGCTCTCCTTCAAGTAGGCGGCGCTTCACGATGCCGTGCTCGAAGACGTCGAAGTCGATCTTGAGGTGCCGCGCGATATTCAGCATGGGCGGCTTGCCGAGCTTCTGCATGACGTAGTTGCCGAACATGCCGTGGAGGTGCTCGAAATGGACCGGGTCCATAGAGTTATCCATGCACTGGACCCAGTTGCAGGGCAGCGGCGTGATCTCGATCTCGCGCTCGACATCGTCGCGGACGAACAGGTCGTAGCGCGGGAGGAGCGGCGCCGGCTGGGGACCAAGGTAAGCAAAGATGAGACCGCCGAGCTCTTGCACCGGGTAGCTCTTGATCTGGAGAGGCAAGCAGGCGGGCTCGAACGGCATATCGATGACGTGGCCAGCCGTGTCGTACGTCCAGCCGTGGTAGCAGCAGCGCAGCCCGTTTTCCTGGGGGATGCCGTAGGCGAGGGACACGGCCCGATGAGCGCATCGCTCGGCGACTAGCCCGAACTCGCCGCGGAGGGTGCGAAAAAGCGTGAGGTCCTCGCCGAGCAGCCGCACCGGCTGGACCGGCTCTTGCTCCAGATCGGAGGCCGCGCCCACCGGGTGCCAGTAGCGCCGTAGGAGGGTGCCCATGGGCGTGCCGGGCCCCACGCGAGTCAGACGGTCATTTACTTCCTGAGTCAGCATCCGCGCCTCCGATAGGAATGCCCCCGCGTTACCCCCCACCCCAACCCTCCCCCGCAAGGGGGGAGGGAGCACTGCGTCTCATCCCTTCCCCCTCGACGGGGGAGGGCTAGGGTGGGGGTGAATCTTTAGTCTTTCCGATATGTGGGCTCCGGCTGGGTGACGGTGGCGCCGTTCTTCTTGCATTCCGCCGAGAACAGCTCGTGGACCAGCGGGGCCTGGTCCTCGTACTCGACCTGCCAGCCACCTTCGCGCTCGCTGACGTCGGCGCCACCGGACCCACCTCGATTGACCTCCGAGGCATTCCCGCCAAACGTGAAGGCCAGGTACCGGGCCGGCTCCGGGCCGCTATTGAAGTGCTGATGGTACTGCTGGTCCAGGGGGGAGACCAGGCTGAGGTCCTTCCAGTCCACTTTCTGCGGCTTCTCACCCTTCTTCCACAACAGCGAATAGCCGATACCGCTGAGCACTACGATTTCGGCGCCCGCCCCATGGCGGTGCGCCTTCTTGTAGGTGCCTGGAGGGAACTCGCTGACGTGGGCAGACATGGAGTTGCCGGCCATGGAGAAGAACATGTTGCTGCCGCCGGCGCCACGCTCGACCCAGCTCTCGAGCTGGAAGGTGCGCAGATTGGGGATAAAGTTCGTCTGCCATTTCCTGGTCGCGACGCTCTTGCCCGGGTCGGTGAAGAACTCGTCCTCTTCGCCGCTGAAACGGTCCTCGAACACGTAGGTGTCGTTAAAGAGGTAGTTCGGGTTGCGGAAGATATTCATCACTTGCGGGCAAACGGTCCCGGCGAACAGGCGGGCGGGATTCTGACCATCCAGGTTGAAGTGCTGGTAGTGGGCATTGATGGGTGGCGAGAAGAGGCTGCCGGGCTGCCACTCAACGGTCATCTTGGGCTTGCCGGGCTGCCAGACGGTCGTCGCGCCACGGCCGCCTACGACGAAGTAAGTTGCCTCGAACATGTGGTGGATCGGCTCAGTCTGACCGCCCGGTGCGATCTCGATCAGCCAGCCATCATCGTGCTCTTGCTCGGCCAGGTTGATGAAAGCCGCCTTCTGGTTGATGCGTGGCCACATCTTCACTTCCGCTTTGGACAGGTCGTTGACATTGGATCCCGTGTAGATGGGGAGACCCTCGCCCTTCTGCCATTGCTGATAAGGGGTTACTCGCTGAGCCACTGCTTGTGCCATGGTGTTCTCCTTCTTTCCTGTGAGTCAGTCTCGTTTCCGATGGTTGGTCCGAGACCTCGGACCGCCGAGTGCCCGGGCGGGAGGGGACAAGCCCCTCCCCTACCGGAGTTTTGCTACGGTTTCAGTTCCAGTAGGCGAAGCCCATCGCACAGCCCGTAGCGGCCGGCGAGCGATAGCAGGGTTGGTAATCGATGAGCGTCATATCCATATCTTCTACGCAACCAGCCAGCCCGATCCAGTTCCGGATCTCCGAGGTACCCAGATTGAGCCGATCAACCGGCAGCGAGCACAGCGCGTCGGCATCCTTGTTGCGCAGGCCGTCAAGCGTCATCTGGTCGATTTCTTCGTCGATGATCACGTGGCTGAGCCCACCGGACGCCATGACCACGACCCGCTGATTGGAATCCCAGTCCTCGATCGCCTCCCGCAGTGCCTGCCCCAACGCGTAGCAGCGCTTGGGGGTCGGCTGATTGGGAGGGAAGAAGGTGTTGATCATGACCGGGACCATGGGGATAGGCTGGCTATTCATGAGCCGGGTGTACGGCATCGTGAACGCGTGACCCAGGCCGACACCCTCGCGCAGCTTGTTGGATCGCGCGATGTCGAACCCAGCGTCGCATAGCGTCGTGATCAGGTGGTTGGCCAGGCTCGGCCGACCCGGATAGGCCTTGTCTGGCTCGGGCCGCTCGACCCGAAGCTGGTTCCAGGCCATGGTGCCGAAACCCAGGTTGTCGGCCTCCCGCGGCGCGCGACTGCCACGCCTGACGACTGGCATCTCTTCGCCGTTGAACAGCGCGAAGATGGGCATGTTGTCATCGCCGAACTGCTCGTGCTGATCGTCTCCGAGCACGACCATGACGTCCGGCCTGGCTTCCAGGAGAACCTCACTGAGGGTGTCCAGGTCCCGCTGGCAGGCCTCATAGCGCGAGACCATCTTGTCGAGGGTGATCTCCTTATCGATGCCGGCTGGCGCCTTGGCCAAGAGCGCCTGGTAATCCATGCGGCGGTCCTTCTGGTCCTTTTCGATCAGTGCGGACCACTGGTCCCCCGGAATGGATAGCTGGGGCCCGTGCGAGGTGGCCA
>DASXTD010000670.1:0-1734 GCA_036505655.1 Chloroflexota bacterium | reverse complement strand
GAGATAGCGAACAGCCCTCTATCGCCAAGTTCTTCCTCAGCCGAAGGGTCCTGCTGGGCGTGGTGATCGTGCTCCTGATTGCTGGCGTCCTCCTTGCGACCTCGAGATCAACGACTTCAGCAACCGTTCCCGATCTCGTTGGTGAGCACGTCGATCCACAGCTTGACGGCTTGCGGCTGCGGCTTGAAGCCGCAGGCCTCGTTCTGCGCAACGTCTCGACTGCGCCATGTCCAACAGTGGACCTGCCGGGAGCATCGTTAGAGGAACTTCCCGGCACCATCATTGACCAGCACCCCGCTGCCGGTAAGAAGGTTGAGGCGTCCGGCGCGGTTGACGTGACGGTCTGCCTCCCAGCCTAGCGGCGGCAGCGTCAGTGTGGCCGCGTGTAGCCAGTGACACTACGACGGCATACATGTTTGAAGACCCCCAGCACAAGACCGTTATCGGGCGGCCTTGCTCTCCCAGAGCCGTCGCCTCAAATCGTCGAGATGCTCGCGGAAGTCGCCGGATTTGTCGCGATACCTCCAGAACGTCCAGCCGTTCGTCTGAGCCCGCTGATCCATGAGACTGCGGATCCCGAGGTCATCGTCGTCGAGCAGACCGCTGCCGGAACGTCCGCCGCCACCGGCCGTGAGTTCGCCCTCCCGAACATCGTCGTGCTGAAGGTTCGCGGCGGCCAGATCGTGCGCATCCGGGACTACGTGAACGTTCTGGCCGCGGCTGAAGCAGCCGGGCGTCAGCTGTCGTCATAGCAGGGGGTTGCGGTTTCCCCGGCCCAGAAAGTACGGGACTCTACGGCTCACCACGACGGGCCGGCGAAGCGGCGAGTCCCGGAGCGTGATCCTTGGCTACTACGAGGACGGGCACAACCTCGTCTCGATGGCCATGAAAGGCTGGGGCGCGCCCGAGCCGGCCTGGTGGCTGAGCCTGCAGGCCCACCCGGAGGCGGTCGTCGAACTGGCCGGTGGGGTCAGGCGCGAGGTGCTCGTCAGGCCACGAGCGTGAACGGCTGCGGAAGGGCTGGCGCGAGATCGCCAAGAACCTGGACGACTGGGCCGCACGACGCCCGCGAGAAACAGCGGTCGGTACGATCCGAAGACCGCAAGTCATCTTGGGCAGTGCGAATACGTTTCCGAGAACAATCCCGACGTGATCAAGGTTCTCCTGCGGATCACAGAGAAAGACGGCTACTGGTGGGTGGAATGTGCCGGCTGCGAAAGCGGTTGGCAGGTTCCCTTCTACGCCCAGGAGACGGTCGGGTAGGGGGTTCGGCGGGACCTTGGCGTAGAGGGGAGGTCACTCCGCCCGCCTAAAGCGCTAAGGGATGGTCCTGCCAATGGGTTGGGCCGGGGGAGCGATACCTCTGGCCCACCGCCCTGGCAGCATCCGTGTTGGGCATGCGGGCCCCTTCATCCTCGGCGTGCGTATGCCGATTACATAGCCGATGCCAACAGCTCGACAGTTCGTTCTGGCCTTGATGGCCGCTGTTCTTTGGGTAGTCGTCGCGGCGGTCCTGTCGCCTTCGCCCGCGTGGCTGTTCGGAGGCGGGGCTCTGTTTCTGGCGTTCGTCTATGCAGGCGTGCTCCGCGACCCGACGGTTACACGGCGTGGACCCGCTGCCCTCGTCGACACGTCCTTCTTGGTGCTCGAGCTCGTCCTCTTCCTGCTTGTCGGTGGCTACTTCAGGCTGTGGATGGTCGTAGCTTTCGTCTTGGCGACGATGCTTGCCTCGGC
>DASXTD010000669.1:0-3881 GCA_036505655.1 Chloroflexota bacterium | reverse complement strand
GCAAGATCCTATACGTCGGGGGCGGCGGTGATCTGAATTGGAGCACGAACGACCCCAAAGCGAGCGCCCCCACCGCGACGGCCGAAACCATCACCCTCGGCGTCAGCGGGCCCCACTGGAGCAGCACCGACCCGATGCATTTCGCTCGCCGGCATCTCAATGCGACGATCTTGCCGGATGGCCAGGTGCTGGTCACCGGCGGCACCAGCGCGGGCGGTTTCAACACCCTGTCCGGAGCCGTGCATGCGGCCGAGATCTGGGACCCGCAGACCGGCCACTGGTCGCTGCTGGCCAGCAACAGCATCGATCGAGCGTATCACTCGGTGTCGCTGCTCCTGCCCGACGGCACGGTGCTGCACGGAGCGAGTGGCGATGCCAGCGTGCCGCTCTCCACGCAGCTCTATCCGAGGCAAGCCAACCACGAGATCTTCCGGCCGCCGTATCTGTTCAAGGGCGTCCGGCCGACGATCACCGGCCTCTCCAAGACGACCGTGACCTACGGCGAGACGTTCACGGTCACCACCGCGTACGCTGCTCAGATCACCAAGGTCCGTTGGATCCGTCTGGGCTCGGTCACGCACGCATTTGACGCGAACCAGCGTGCCAATACCCTGACCTTTTCCCGGGGCTCGGGGCAGGTCAGCGTCACCGCCCCGTCGAATGCCAGGCGCGCCCCGCCCGGCCACTACCTGCTCTTTCTTCTCAACCGCAACGGGGTGCCGTCCGCCGGCAGGATCATGCGAGTCCAGTAGCAGATCCGGTTATGAGCCGACCTCTTGTGGCGGAGCGATCAGCATCCGAACCGCGCTTAACAGCTCTTCGACGGTGAATGGCTTCTGGAGAAACCGCTTGGCCACCTCGCCCTGGGGACGCTCGTAGGCCGAGGTGTACAGCAGCGGGGGCGGTGAGGGCAGGCGGGCGACCTCCAGCGCAAAGGCGTGGCCTCCCATTCCCGGCATCACCAGGTCGGTGATTACCAGTGCCACCTTGCGCCGGGTCATCCGAAGTAGCTCGAGGGCCTGCTCGCCGTCGTTTGCCAGCATGACGCGATAGCCCTCCTGAGCCAGCACCCGCTCCATGAACCGGCGCGCGATCGCCTCGTCGTCCACCACCAGAATGTTTTGTGGCATGCCTTGGCCCCGGCGCGTCGGTGTGGGAGCAAGCCGACCTGCTCTATGCCCCTTTTTTGCCAAACATCATTGGGAACTTCTGCCTATGCAATCCTGACGAAGTTAGGAGGGAGGCCACACCAGGTAGGCTCGCGTCTCGGGCACCCGTCGGGTGACCGACGGCTGGTCGCGGTACCAGCTGTGGCGAATCATCACTCCCACGTCTCCCCCCAGACCGATCATCCGTCCCAGCCTGATTGCAGTCCCGAGTCGCGCATACGTGTCGGTATGATCCGCCTCGGCGCCGTACACGCTGTGAACCCAAGTCAAGCGGCCGTCGAATCGGAGCAGGTCACGCCCGTCGTAACGGAGCGACGCCAAAAATCTGGCCCCTGCTCCGGGGCCGTAGTCATAGTCGCGCCGCCAGACGTGCCCGTAATCCGAGGACACCGCGCCCAGGAGCACCGCCTCCAGATAGGCCCCGAAACGAACCTGAGCCCGGGCGCCGACACTCCGCTGATACAGGAGCGCGCCGCTCATACTCTGGCTTCCGGCTTCCACCAACGGCACGTCCAGGTAGTCGTAGTGCTGGAACAGGCCAAGCACGAGCTGGCTGCGGGGCGACCGGCTGAGCTCCCGTCGCGCGAGCAGACCGGAAATCGCGATCTGATTGATCACACCGGTTGGCTCGGGGCTAAGCTGCAGGGTCAATTCGAATGCATCGTACGGTTTTCGGAACCCTTGGTCGAAAGGGCTGCTCTGCTGGTACACAAACTCCAGAAAAGTCCGATCCCCCGTCACTCCGTCTATCGTCTCGCCCGGAGCCCGTCGCTTGCCTACGGCAATCCATCCGGTGCCCGATTCCGGGTCCCCGCCGCCGGTAGCGCCAACGTCGCGCATCCTGTTCGAGAGCAGCCCCTGCGCGCGCGCCACCGGACTGAGCGCCAGGGCGGCCATCCCCCGTCCCAAACCGAAGCGGCCCGATTGGGCTCTCAGCAGCGAGCTCAGCCGGAAGGTCACCTCCCCGAGTGCCATGCCACCCAGCGTAGTGTTGATGAAGTCGTTCAGGGAGGGTGGAACGTTCTCGGTAAACAGCTCCCAACTGGCGCTGCCCACGGCGACGTAGGGCAGTGATCCCCAGAAGCCGTAGCCGCTGGCACGCGCGGAGTTGAGGTAGAAACTGCCGTGATACGGGTGAGCGAACTGGTTGTCCAGGAAGCAATCGTCGTCCCACACGAAGCCGCGTCGGAAATTCGCCCCCCAGACGCGGGTCCCCACGTTGGCCCAGGGCCACCGCTGCACGTACCAGTTATAGGCCCAGGGGAGTGCGTTTAGAACCAACACTCCCCCCGCTGCCTGCCAGAAACTGGGATGGACGGTTCGCCCGCTGTCAGGACGCTCCTGTCCCTCGGCCGCTCTGCCGCCGACGGTGCCGGCGACCACGAGGAGCGCGAACCAGCCGATGCCATTGAGCCGCATGGAGCGAGAGCGCCTCCCATCGGAGAGAAGCCGATGACGTCAGCGCTCCCAATTCTAGCCCGGGCAATTTCCTCCGCCGTGAGCGAGCCCACCTGAGATCTGTGCAACATGTTGCATTGGTAAGCCGCCGGCCGCGGACTGAACTGTCATATAGCGGACTGAACCGTCATATAAAGGAAGGAAGCGGTCGTGGGAAGATTCAGGTGGTCCCGCGGAGCCGCTCATACAGCTGGATATGCTTTTCCGCCATCGAGGCCTGGGTGAACCGCTCGGCGACGCGCTTTCGTCCCGCCTCGCCCATGCTCCGCCGCCGCGCGCCGTCCCGGCTCAAGGTGTCCAGGGCACGCGCGAGCGCCGACACGTCGCGCAGGGGAACCTCGAGTCCGGTCACGCCCGGCACGTTGACCTCGCGCACCGCGCTGGGTAGCGCGGTGGTGATGACCGGCCGTCCGGCGGCCATGGCTTCGAGAACGACGAGACCGAACATCTCCTCGACTGTCACCGAAGGCAGCACCAGGAAATCCGCATCCGCCATCCGACGCGGCAGATCATCATCGGGATACTCGCCGTACCAGCGAACCCGATCGGTGATCGCGAGCGCTTGGGCCAATGTCCGTAGTCTCGGTCCCTCAGGCCCGGAGCCGACGATATCGAGCCTGAGCTCCGGCACCTGCTCCAATGCCCGAAGCAGGATGTCGAGCCCCTTGTACGCAACCAGGCGGCCGATGAAAATCGCCCGGGGCGACGCTCCGGGCGGGGGCGGGGGAACCACTTGCCAGCGGGTGTGGTCGATCCCGAATGGAATGACTTCGACCTTGCTCTCGAAGCCTCTCAGCTCGTTCGAGAGCGCCAGATGCGCCCGGCTGGGCACCACCACCGCGCGGGCCCTCTTGATCACCAGGCGAGTCATCGGCCGGTAGATCGAGCGGAGCGCGTCGGCGTGCTGGGTAACGACGACTGGAGTGTTACCGGCGCGGAGCAGGCAGGCCAGATCGGCTAGCGGGTGGGGGTGGTGAAGATGAATGATGTCGGCTCGTTTCCAGGCGGCCGCGATGTATCCCGGCGCAATCTCCTGAGATCCTAGTGCCGCAAAGGAGAAGGCGCGGGTGACCAGGGACCGCTGACGCCCTGCCTGACCGCCCCCACCCCGGCTTTCCACCGCCACGACTTCGACCTGATGGCCGAGATTGGCCGCGCCCTCGGCCAGTGTCTGAACGACGCGCTCCATGCCCCCGGATCGAGGCCAGTAGTACTTGGCGAGGTGGAGGATGCGCATGCCTGGAGATCACCTCG
>DASXTD010000668.1:0-3184 GCA_036505655.1 Chloroflexota bacterium | reverse complement strand
GAGCCGGTCAGCCGGCGCGGAAGGGAGGACGCCGATGCTGAGCCGCGAAGAGAACGAGCGATTGACGCGGGTTGGGCCTGGGACTCCCATGGGTACGTTGCTGCGCCGGTACTGGTTCCCCATCGCCGCCACGGCTGATCTGGACGCCAATCCGGTCAAGGCGATCAAGCTTCGGCCCAAGAGCGCCGGGAAGTCCTGCTCTCGCACCAGACGGCAACGCCGGTCCTCTCCTAGAGGGGACAGCGCGCCTACTCGTGCCAGTGGACCTTGTTCCACGCCTCCAGATCTTTCACGTCACCCGGCGGGTTGGCGGGCGGCGGTAGCTGGCCATCGTTGTACAACCGGGCCGCATTCCCGCAGAGCACCTTGGCTCGGGCCTCCGGCACGAGGTGTCCCAGATCCTGCGCGATGAATCGGGTTGCCCCCGGCCAGATGCAGGCACTGTGCGGGTAGTCGTTCGACCACATAAAGGTGTCGGAGCCATACTCGGGAAGCAGCTTGCAGCCGACCGGGTCCTGAATGAACGCCCCGTAGACCTGCCGATAGATGTACTCGCTGGGCGGCCGGGGAATGTCGCGCTGCCGCCCCAGACCGATGGGCGACGGACCGAAGCTCATCTGGTAGTAGTCGAACTCCTGGGCGAAGAACGGGATCCACCCCACGCCAGCCTCTGCGACCACCAGGTTCAGGCCAGGGTATCGCTCGAAAACGCCCGCGGCAACCATGTTGCCCACGGCCTTCATACAATCCCACTTGTGGCCTGCCGCTCCATCGGGCATGAGCCCGCTGCGCTGCTGCGGGGAGAACTTCATACGGCCCGGGCCCGAATTGATGTGCAGGTTGACCGACATCGCCAGGTCCTGGCAGGCGGCCCAGAATCGCTCGTAGTGGTCCGAGCCGTAGAGCAAGTCTTCCGCCGGTACTAGCCCGATGGTCGCTCCCCGCAGGCCTCCCTTGCGGCACCGCTCGAGTTCCTGAGCCGCGTGTTCGATGTTCCACAACGAGATCATGGCCAGGCCCCAGAGACGTTGAGGAGCCGCACTGCAGAATTCGATCAGCCAGTCGTTGTAGACGCGGCAACACGCGTCCTCGAGCTCTGGGTCACCCGTCACCCAGGCGACAGTGCCTCGGGTGGGATAGAGCACCTCTGCGCTGACGCTGTCGTACGCCTGGTCCTTCAGCCGCTCACAGGGGTCCCAGCCGCCAACGCGCACGTTGCCGCCGGCATCGCTGCGATTCGGAAAGCGCGGTGCGCGGTCTCGTAGCGCGGGTGGTAGCCGCTTCTCCCAGAGGTCCGGCGGCTCTGTCATGTGCGAGTCGGCAGAAATCCGCTGCTCGCGGCCTATAGTGACCAGTGTCTCCTGTGCAACGGCGACATCACTGAGTCTCGGGAAAGGCATGGCTTCCTCCATTCCAACGCGCTATTCCGGCCGTGTGATGCTCAGCACCCGCCGAGTCGTGCTATCGCTTGTCCCCCTTGAGAAGGAGCGGGACTATTTGAACTGCGGAATCACGCGCTCGTTGATCAGCCGTAGGTTTTCCAATTGCAGCGCATAGGGAATCTGGCGCCCGTAGTTGACCTCATACAGAATCTGCGTCAGGTCGAGCTCCTCTCGCAGCTGTTGGAGCCGGTCAACCACGGCCTCCGGGATACCGTAGACCACCTTGTCCCGCAGCCAATCCTCGTAACTCATGCGTCGCACGCGTTCGGCCTGAACGTTCCAGTCACCGGTCGTGCCCACTCGGGAGGCGCTGCCTGCCACGCGATCGCCCAAGCCTTTCACGGCAGCCATAGTGCTGGCCTTAGGCTCTGCATAGGCACGTTCGGCCGTCTTGGCCACGTACAGTGGCACCCTGAGACCCACCTGGGGAGCCCCTGCATGGCCAGCCTCGTGCCAGGCCTCCCGGTACTGCTGGATGGGCGGTGCCAGCTCGGAGAGGGCAAACACCCTGGAGGGGTTGATGATGATGGGAAACCCCAGGCGTCCGATTAGGGGAAAGGTGACTTCCGAGGTGATACCGACGCGGATCGGCGGGTGGGGCTGCTGCAGCGGTTTGGGCCGGACACACAGGTTATCGCATCGATAATGTTTGCCCGTGAAGGAGAAGCGTTCCTGGGTCCACGCCTTGAGGATGATCTCCAGGTACTCGTCGAACCGCTCTCGGCTCTCGGCGAAGGGGGAGTTGAAGCCATCATGCGTGTCAGGAAAAGTGCCCCGCCCCACGCCCAACTCGACCCGGCCCTGACTGATGTGGTCCACGGTGGCGATATCCTCGGCGATGTGGATCGGGTGGGCCAGGGGTAAGAGGACCACCGCCAGGCCAATGCGGATGCGTTGGGTCCGGGCGGCGATGGCGCTGGCGATCGTGATGGGGGAGGACAGGACGCTGATCGGGGAAAAATGGTACTCCGCCAGCCACACCGAGTCGACGCCGAGGGCCTCGGCTGCATCCACCAGCGCAAAGCACTCGGCAAAGGCCTCACGTTCCGTCATCCCCTCACGGCATGGGAACTCGATGAAGAGCCCGGAGTCCATGGGCGTCTCCCTTCTTGCCGACGAAGCGCGGAGCGGCGGCCGATTAGCCGACCCGGGTAAAGTCAGCCTTGGGGATCTCCGCTCGTGGGGGCTCCGCTGCGGTGATGTCCATCGGGACAGCCCCTCCGCGAGTGGATTTCATGTAGGCCAGTCCTTCCGTCTCGGTGGCATAGGTATCGGAGAAGAGCTCCATCTCGATCCCGTCCGGATCCAGGAAGTAGACGCTGCGGGTCATGCCGTGGTCCACGATGTGGTCGATGGTGGCCCGAGCCTCCACCAACCGTTTGTGGGCCGCTTGCAGGGCCCGGTAGCTTTCCACTTTGAACGCAAAGTGATTCAGACCGATCGCTCCCTTCTCTGTCGGCCGGGCCCCCGCGGGCGCTTTGAACAGCGCGAGGTTGTGATGCACCACGCCGCAGGTCAAAAAGGAACCCATCCCGTCAGGGCGATACCGAGACACCTGGAACCCCACCACATCCCGATAGAACCTGGTGGACCGTTCGACGTCGGTGACGTTGAGGACGATATGCCCGATCTCTTTGGGTGCGCTCATTCTGATTCCCTCCTGTTCCAGCCGCAGGCTGGTCCTCTGTCCACCGCAGCCTCGCCCCTCTGCAGGACTGTCCCTCGACAACGCCGCTTTGCCC
>DASXTD010000667.1:0-5252 GCA_036505655.1 Chloroflexota bacterium | reverse complement strand
CTAGACCCGCGCCCAACAGGGCACAGATCAATCCACGCAGCGCTGCCGATCGAGTCACCAGATTACCCCCCAGGCGCTTTTCGCGCCGAAAGTATGCCTCAAACGCAAAGGACGTAAGATTCGCGCACCTTGGATGAGGATGCACGTATGAGTAAGCCACGCCCTCACCCGGACGCGATTACGGCGGAGATCATTCGAAATGCCGTGGTGGCGATCACCGATGAGATGAAGACCAATCTCATGCGAACCGCCTACAACCAGATCATCTACGAGGCGCTCGATTTCACCGTCGGCCTGTTCGACGCCGAAGGGGAGACGATCTCGATCGGCCTCGGGCTGCCGATGTTCATTCGCGGCCTCTCGGACTCGATCAAGGCCAAGCTAGCCTTCTATGGCTGCTCAACCGATCCCCTCCCCCCTGGCGGGGGAGGGTTGGGGAGAGGGGGAGCCAATGGAAAAATCGAGCCCGGCGACATCCTGCTGACCAACGACTCCTACATCATGGGCAGTCACCTGAACCACATGATCTTCAGCTTGCCCATCTTCTGGGAGGGCGAGATTGTCGCGTTCTCGTCGTCGATGGCCCACTGGCAGGACGTCGGCGGTACGCTGGGCGCGCCCACTCGGGACATTTACTCCGAAGGGATTCAGCTGCCTATCGTCAAGATCTTCAAGCGCGGCGAGCAGGACCGCGAGCTCACGGACATCATTCGCACCAACGTCCGCTTCCCTGATCTCGCGATGGGCGATTTCCGAGCCCAGATCGCCTCCATCAAGACTGGCGAGCGGCGTTTCCTGGACCTGCTCCGTCGGTACGGCAAGGACGCGGTGCTGGACAGCATCGCCCGCATCTACGACCAGAGCGAGCGCCTGGCGCGGGCGAGTGTGGCGTCGATCCCCGACGGCATCTACGAAGCGGAATCGTTCATGGACGACGATGGCCTCACGTTTGGTCAGCCAATACCGATCAAAGTGAAGGTGATCGTCGCGGGCGAGGAGATGACCATCGACCTGAGCGAAGTCAGCCGCCAGGTGGGGGGCTACTACAACTCGGGTGTCACGGCCGGTCGTTCCGCTGCCGAGGTGGCGTTCAAGTGTGTCACCAGCCCTTTGCTCCTCCCGATCAACTATGGCTCGTTCCGGCCGCTCAATATCGAGCTGCCAGCCGGACGCGTGATTAGCGCGCTCAAACCGGCCGCCACCCGCATGTGGATGACGATTCCGATGACCGTGGTGGACACGATCTTGAAGGCGCTGGCGCCGGCCATTCCGGAGCGGGTCGCGGCTGGGCATCATGCGGATTTAGTCATTACCAATACCTATGGCGTCGATCCGCGGACGGGCCGCTTCGCGTTCGGGATGGCCGGGCCAGGTGGTGGCGGTTGGGGCGCCAAGTACAACGAGGATGGCGAGAACGTCACGGTCTGCCTGAACGATGGCGATACACACAACTCCCCGGCCGAGGCCGGAGAAGTAAAGTCGCCGGTCATCGTGCGGGAGTTCGCACTTCGACAGGACTCGGGCGGAGCGGGCAAATTTCGGGGCGGCCTGGGGGTGCGGCGGGCCATCGAGGTGATCGGCTCGGTGACGCTCAACTCCCAGATCGAGCGGACCCAATGTGCTCCCTGGGGGTTGGAGGGCGGCCAAGAAGCCCTGGCCAATCGCATTCACGTCGAGCGCGCCGACGGCACGCGGGTGGAGCCGGCCAATGGTAAGCTCTACGCGCTCCAGCTCAATCCGGGAGATGTGTTCGTCGTCGAGAGCGGCGGCGGAGGCGGCTTCGGCGATCCATTCGATCGGCCAATCGAAAGAGTCCAAGAGGATGTCCGTCTGGGCTATGTCTCTCCCCAGGCCGCGCGGGACGACTATGGGGTAGTGCTGGACGAAAAGCTAAATATCGACGCTGCACCTACGGAGCAGTTGCGCGCCGTAGGGGTATATTCCCGGCGCAAGTCTGGCGAGGGGGAAATGCATGATCGTTCGTGAATTGCCCGACGGAAGCGCGGTCTTGATTCCCCAGGAGGGACACGCTGATGTGGCGGCCCAGTTTGCCGCCCACTGGGGCAACCCGGCCTTCTCCCGGATGGACCCGTATGGCCCCATGGTCTTCGCTACCGTCTATCACGATAGTGGCCACCGAGAGATGGAAGCCGACGTCCCGATCGATGGCGAGAAGGGCCTGCCCTATGCCTTTCGAGGCGCGCCCACCGCGGTGCGGCGGCGCGAGGCGGACGGAACCAACGTGCACTGGATTCATGGGCGGGACCCTTATGCGGGTGTGGTGGTGGCGATGCATCACGCTGGCCTGCGCAAAAACCGCTACAACACCGTCCGCGCGCTTCGGCCGGGCTCGAACGGGACGGCCGCGCCCGACGGAGCCGGAGGGCTCGCCAGCGCCGTTGGGGACCTCGAGCCATGGCAGTACGCGGTGAGCAAGCAGCTGGAGCTAACCAGTCCCACCAAGGCGGCCGCCTTCTGGCACAACTATCGATTGCTGCAGGTCTTCGATCTGCTCTCCCTCCACCTTTGTTGCGATGGGTATGAGGGCGATCAGATCGGCAAGCTCACTCTCGAAGGCGTGCCTGTTCACTACGGGATCGACCCGACGGTGGAAATGTACCTGGAGCCGACGAGGAAGAACTCGGTGCGATTCGCGCCGTATCCGTTCGACGTCTCGCCGCTGCGGATCTCAGTGATGGGACGGCAGATGTTGCCCTGCGTCGATCAACCGGATAACGTGGTGCAAGAGGCCTACCATCAAGCCCCACGCTGCACCCTCACGTGGGAGGTCAGTGCCTGATGGTGGAAACAGTCCAAAGTCTGCGGGAGCTAGCGGCCCGCTCCGAAACCGAGAACACCCGGCTCGTCGGCCACCACGACCTCAACGGTTACGGCGACGCCATGCAGATCGTGAAGCGCGGCAACTATGCCTACGTGGCGCACGTGGGGACGACCGACATGGCGCTGTCGATCCTCGACGTCTCCGACCCGGAGAATCCCAAGCTGGTGCGCCAGATCCCGAAGTCCAAGAACGCGCATAGCCACAAAGTCCAGATCGCCGGCAACGTCATGATCCAGAACAGCGAGTACCTGTCGTACGTAAAGAAGGCCGACGACGATCCTCCGATATGCGGGGTACTCGTCTACAACCTGGATGATCCGACAGATCCCAAGCAGGTCGGCTTTTACCAGACCGACGGTGGGCGGGGCGTCCACCGAATCTTTTTCCGTGACCTGCCCTACGCGCATCTCTCGGCGCAGATCAGAGGGGCGCATGAGCAGGGCTATCAGGTCATCGATTTGTCCGAACCTTCCAACCCCAAGCTGGCGGGCGAATGGTGGGTGCCCGGCACTTTTCCCGAGGATCGCGATCCGTGGCCGATTCTGGATCACGAACTGCAGCATGAGATGGGCGTGCACGGCGTGATCCCGTTGGGGAATCGCGGGTACTGCTCGGCGCTGGACGCCGGGCTGGTCATCCTCGACCTCAGCGACCTGTCCGATATCAAGGTCATCAGTCACCTGAACTGGTGCCCGCCGTATGCCGGTTTCTCGCACACTTCGATGCCGTTGCCCGGGCGCGGGCTCCTGGTGGAGGTCTGTGAGGCGCATCGAACTCCAAAGGAGCGGTTCCTGGATCGGCGCATCTGGATGATCGACATCCGCGAGGAGCGCCAGCCGGTCATGATCAGCAGCCTTCCGCGTCCCAAGCCCCTCAAGTCATCAGGCGCAGAGAGCTTCTACGATCTCGGCGGTCGGTTTGGCCCCCACAACGTCCACGAGAACTACGCGGGGAGCTTCGTCAGCGAAGAGCTGATCTTTTCCACCTGGTTCAACGGCGGGATGCTCATCCATGACATCTCGGACGCGGATCGGCCGCAAGAGGCTGGGTTCTTCCGCCCCCCACCAACCGAGGGCGAGCCCACCACCCAACTGAATGACCTGTACATCGACAGTGATCGCCTGTGCTACGTGGGCGACCGCGTCGGCGGTGGCCTGTACATCGCGGAGTACACGGGTCCAGTGAAGTAGAGCTATGGCCAGGACGGTCCTGCCCCCTCTCCCTGTGGGAGAGGGTTGGGGTGAGGGTGACCGGACTTACTCAGGGAACCCTGGTTTCATCAAACTCGCCCTCCTCCCGGTGCTTATCCTCGCGGCGGTTTTTCAGCCAACTGCCACGCTCGCCGATTCAGCTGACCCGACGACTATTGGCTATTCGCAGGGTGGTCGTCCGCTTACCGTCTACCACCTGGGCGATGGGCCTCAGACTGTTCTGATCCTGGGCGGGCAGCACGGGGCGCCCGAGGTCAATACAGTCCGTCTCGCCGAGCGCTTGCTCGCCTACTTCGAGGACAACCCCAACGAAATTCCGGACCGATTGAGGCTTGACTTCATTCTACAAGCGAATCCGGACGGTGTGGCCCACGGCAGTCGGCAGTTTCTGAGCGGCGTCGATCCGAACCGGAATTGGGACAGCCCGGACTGGATGGGCGATGCATTCGACAGCAACGGCCTCTTCCGCTTCGGTTTAGGCGGGGAGGAACCGTTCTCAGAGCCCGAGACCCAGGAGCTCAGAGATTACGTGCTCGACATTCGACCGGTGCTGGTCATCAACTATCACAGCCGTGGCGGGTTCATTTTCGGTGGACGGGCGAGAGACCTCGCAGAAATCTATGCATCGGCCAGTGGCTACTTCGTGCCGCGCCCCAGCCCGGGCGGGGGCGGTGGTGGCCCCAGCCTGCTCGGTTATCGCGCTACCGGGAGCATGAACGTATGGCTCTCGAGCGAAGAAATCCCCGCCATGCTGATCGAGCTCGCGACCTCGTCGGACCCCGAATTTGCCCGCAACCTGGCCGGCCTCCGCGCCGTACTGCCGGTGCTTGTCACGCCCGATTCTTGAGAGACCCTAAAAATTCTTGGCTACTAATACTCGTTCGAGCAGATCGGTCAGGCCGAGCTGGGCGGCCCATTGGCGCAGGTAGGTCGAATCGAGGCGATCCTCTTGAACTTTGAGGATACCCAGAACGTCGTTCCATTGGCGCTCCGACGTTTCGCCGCCGGCGCGGTACCACAGGAGCTTACGCAGGATGAGGTCTTCGGGCGATTTGACGTAGAACGGGCGGGCTGGCGCAGCGCCCGAAACTTTGATCTGAGCTCTCGCCATTTCCTGTTTGTCGAAGGGGTGGTTTTCCGAGACGAACACGTCTATCTTGACGGACGTATCCAGGTGAATGAGATTGAATGATCGCCGC
>DASXTD010000666.1:0-9068 GCA_036505655.1 Chloroflexota bacterium | reverse complement strand
GCGAGGTGCATATCTTGTTTCCGCAGAACCTGGATGTGGATGTCGCTATGGATCTGTGGGACGAAAAGCAAAGGGAGTTGGAGGAGATCCTCATCGGCTTCCTGAATCGCCAGGCCGTGAGCCAAAGGCAGGGAATTCTTTCGGAAGGGCCAGCGAGACGCCAGACGTTATAGGTCCGGAGGGCAAAAGCCGACTTTGGGCGGTTAGTCGCCTGACCTTGTTCTTGCTATTCCCTCGGCCATACCGCCCAGATTACGCCCTGTGTTGCACCCTCCGTTTGCAAAAGGAGGGCAAGTTTCAAAAAAACAGCCGCCGGTTACCAACGGCGACGCTGAATCCCCGGGATCTCAAACGGCCACGCTTTCCCAGGTGATCGGGTCGATTTGCAATTTTGTGATGATCGGGGAATGATCGCTGATTTTCGAGATCAGGCTCAGACCGCGCACGTCGTACGTATGCATCCAGCCTGCGCTCCAATCTGGGGCCTGGAGACTACGTTCAGCCCCTGGGCGACTGCCAAACCGATCTCAGACATAATGCCCGCCCGATTTTTGAAGCATGCGATCGGCACGAGGTTGGTGCTCTGCCGGGTGATACAATGGCCAGCCCGGAGGGAGCGGCCATGCTGACGAAGCAGAACGAGCGGCTAACGCGGGTGGGAGCTGGCACGCCGATGGGCGAGCTTCTCCGGCGTTGCCGGCACCCGGTGGCTGCCACGTCCCAGTTCGCCGAACCGGGAACCCGACTGGCCAAACTCCTGGGCGGCCTCGTCTACAACGCCCATCTCTGGGACTACGAGTAATGGCCGCCTTCGATCCGCACTCGAACGTCCCAGCGGTGACCCGCTCGCAGCTCATGCTGGAGATGACGTACGAGCTGATTCGGGACCCGAAATGGCGCGCCAACCAGGCCCGCATCAGCCTCCGCCAGGCCGGCGGCCACAAACCCTGGGAGTTCTGTTTCTTCGGCAGCGACGCCCCACCCGCCATTGATGAAGTCGCACGGGGCGAAGTCCACATGGCGATCATCAATCCGGCCGAGCCCCTGGCCCTGGCCGAGCGCGGCGTGGGGCCGTTCGCCGAGCCGATCCCCCTCCGGATCGTCACGATCATCCCGTCCGCGGACCAGATGGTGTTCGCGATCGATCCCAAAGCGGGGATCAGCTCATTCGAGGAGATCAAAGCGCGCAAGTTTCCACTCCGCTATTCCATGCGCGCGCGGCCCGACCACTCCACCCGTTTCATGGTGCGGGAGCTGTTCGGCGCTCTCGGCTTCACCATGGAGGACATCGAACAGTGGGGTGGTGGCTTGCGCCAGCAGCAGGGTTACCCATCGGACGTCGGGCAGGTGGCCCGCGGCGAGGTGGATGCGGTGTTCGATGAGGGCGCTTCGAACTGGGTGCCGGCGGCGCTGGATGCCGGCCTGCGGGTTCTGCCGATCGAAGGCGCGCTCGCTACCAGGCTGGAGGCCATGGGCTTTCGCATCGCTCCCCTCAGCAAGGCCGAGTACCCGCAACTGGCTGCTGATGTCCCGACTCTTGATTTCAGCGGTTGGCCGCTGTACACCCGCGCCGACACCGCGGACGATATCGTTCGCGCCTGCTGCGCCGCGATCGAAGCCTGCAAGGACCGGGTGCCCTGGCAGGGATTTGGGCCGCTGCCGCTGGAGCGCATGTGTATTGACGGGCCGGACACGCCGCTTACCGTGCCGCTGCATCCGGCCGCGGAGCAGTTCTGGCGGGAGCGCGGCTACCTGAGCTGACCGCCAAGAGGGAGACTCACGATGCTGACAGAAGAGACCAATTACGGCATCACTCACACGGGTCCGGGCACGCCGGGCGGCGAGTATATGCGCCGCTACTGGCAGCCGGTGGGTCTCTCCCGCGAGCTCACGCCTGACGGCCAACCCAGGCAGATCCGCGTCCTGAGTGAGGACCTCGTTCTCTTCCGCGACGATGAAGGCCGGCCCGGACTCCTGGGCTTGCACTGCTCCCACCGCGCCACCTCGCTCGGCTACGGCCGGGTAGAGGATGGCGGCATTCGGTGTCCGTTCCACGGCTGGCTGTACGACGTGGACGGCCATTGCCTGCAGCAGCCGGCCGAGACGCCGGAAACCACCTTCGCGGACAAGATCCGCCACAAGGCCTACCCGTGCCGGGAGATGGGCGGGCTGGTCTTTGCTTATATGGGTCCACGCGAGAGCATCCCCGTTTTGCCGCAGTACGAGGTCCTGGTCCGTGAGGATGGGACCCGCCAGACCAGCTGGTATCGGATCAACAGCAACTACCTCCAGAACGTGGAGGGTGCCGTGGACGCCGTTCACTTCCCCTTCCTCCACGCCGATAGCTGGTCGACGCGCAAGCAGGCCTTATTTGACGCCCCCCGCCCGGACATCCAGCTGCGCGAGACCGATTGGGGCGTCTGGCAGAAGATCCGCCAATTCAATCCGGCCCGCGAGGAGCTATCCGACCATTACGCCCACTTCTTCATGCCGGCCGGGTTCATGCGCATCGAAGAGCGCGGCCATCAAATCCTGAAGTACCAGTCCTGGTACGTCCCGATCGACGACACGCACACCGCCCGCTACCAGGCCGGTTTTGCTCCCGCCGCGGAAACTGGCGTCCCCTATCCATGGCCCGAGGATCGCGGGTACGCCCAGCCCGGCCCCGAAAATGACTACTTCCGTGACTATGCGAACGTCGATACAATCTCCGGCATCCCCGGCTGGAGTGCGCCAGGGACCGCCGTCAAGGGCTTCCTTTGCCAGGACAATATGGTGAACGAGACCCAGGGCGACATCGTCGACCGGCGCGACGAGCACCTCAGCCTGCACGATCGTCCGCTGGACCTCATGCGTTCGATGATGCTGGCCGGCATCGCGGCCGTCGAGCGCGGCGATGACCCGCTCCACGTCCTCCGCTCTCAGGCAGTGGGCGAGGTGATCCGTGTCACCGGCGACGACCCCGTCGAGTGCCGTTGAGGCGCGCAGCCGGCCGTGGGCCAAGCCCAGATTCGGAGCCACCACAAGCTGCTCCCTATCGACTGGCCCGGGTACGAAATCGGCACCTATGAAGCCAAGGACATCGAGAATGAATACGCCCGAGCAGGAGCTGTCCGTGAGTAGCAACCAACTGACTCCCACCACCGCTGCGCCGACGATCGGCCGCTTCATGGCCTTGGTCGCCGTCCTGTCTATCACCACCTGTGCCCCGGCTACGCCGGGCCCGGCCGCGAATCAGCCGGTCACGCCTTTGGACGACGGGGCGGGCAAGACCATCGTGCTGACCCAGCTAGCCGGCTACAAGAGCATTGGACCCTGGCAGTTCGCTAACACCGGCGGTGGCCAGGCGCCGCTGGTCGAGATCCACACCGTCGGGATCACCACCGAGGACTCGCAGGCGAACGTCATCCCGCGGCTGGCTACTGCCATCCCCTCGCTGCAAGATGGCTCGCTGGTGATCTTCCCGGACGGTCGCATGGACACGACCTGGAAGCTTCGCTCGAACGTGACCTGGCAGGACGGCACGCCGTTCACCAGCCAGGATCTCGTGTTCAGCCTGGCCGCTAACCGCGAGCCCGCGCTTCAGTCCTCGATCGAATCCGGCACCCAGTACATCGACAGCATCGACGCCCCCGATCCAACCACCGCGGTCATGCACTGGCGGACTACCTATTTCAAGGCCCTGGAGCTCACCCATCGGGTGTTCTGGCTTTATCCCAAACACATCCTGGAGCAGCCCCTGCAGGCTAACCCGGAAACAATTCAGAACGACCCTTACTTCACGAGCGCCTACGTTCATCTGGGCCCGTTCCGCCTGGTCGAGTGGGGCCTTGGCGAAAACATGGTGTTCCAGCGCCACGACAACTACTTCATGGGCCGTCCCAAGGTAGAGCGGATGGTCATCCACGTCATCGGCGATCAGAACGCGATGCTGGCGGCGCTCAAATCCGGAGCGGTCGACATCGTTCCCAATTCCACCCTGCCGAACGACCTGTACGTGGACCTGGCGGAGGAATGGAGCCGCACCGGTGATGGCGTCATCGCGCGCGCTCCCGAGAACTGGAAGTACATCTGGTTTCAGCTGGATCCGCGCTGGGCCCGCCCGGTGGAAGTAGGCCAGGACGTCCGCTTCCGACGCGGCTTCTTATTCGGCCTGGACCGGCTCGCTATCCGCGAGCTGATCTATCCCAACATGCCGCAGGCCGACACGGACTCATTCCTCTTCAGCGGCGACCCGCGGAGCAGCGTCATCGGCCAGCCCTATGCGGCTTACCACTACGATCCCGCTCGCGCCATCCAACAGTGGACGGAGGCGGGTTGGGTCCGCGGCGCGGATGGCCGCTTCGTGAACACCGCCGGCCAGCCGATCCAGGTGGAGATCCGGGCCACCGATCAAAACGTGCGGCAGGTTCCAGCCCTGGCCGCTGGCTGGCGGAGCCTTGGCGTCGCGGTGGCCGAGAACATCACGCCGCCGTCTCGGCAGCGCGACGAGGAATACAAAGCCACGTTCCCCAGCATGGAGTCTCGGGGCCGCGGAGTGGGCGAAGACGTCTTCACCAGCTTCGACGGACGGGGCCAGGCCTTGCCTGACAACCGCTGGTTTGGCGCCAACAACAGCCACTATGCGAACCCGGAGCTCGATCGTCTCATTGACGTCATGCGCAGCACGGTCGATTCCACCGAGCGCACCCAGCGGTTGAAGGAAGCGGGCGACATCCTGGTCCGAGATATGCCGGCCATCCCCGTCTACTTCGGCATCGTCAGCATGTCGATTCGCCGCTCCGTGCAGGGACCGCTGGCCGAGGACTTCACTCACATGCATGACTCTTCAGGCGGGCCCGCCTCTCGCAACGCTCACCTGTGGCAGCGGGTTTAGAGCAATTCGTAAGATGGGTGGCGTTCATCCGAGGGAGGGCTGATGGCAGACGGCGAGCGAGTAGACATCAGGGACAAAGTCACGGGCCGTGCCATTTATACGGAGGACCTCCCCGAGCCGCCGGGCACCCTGTTCGCAGCCGCGATTCGCAGCCCGTACTCTCACGCCAACGTCGGCGCCATCGACTCATCGCGAGCTGAGGCTGTACCCGGCGTGGTGGCCGTCCTCCATCGCGACAAGCTGGCCGAGTTCGACGTCCAGATCGACGAGATCGACAAGGACGCCCTGCACATGAACCTGGCGGCTACGGACAATCCGTTTATCACTCGCTTCAAGGCCCGCTACGACGGCGACCTGCTCGGGATGGTGGTGGCCAGGGACATTCGCATCGCCCGCGCAGCCGCTCAGATGGTGGATATCGACTTCGAAATCCTGCCCCCCTTGTTCGACGCGGCCGATGCTCTCGCCCCGGGCGCGCCCATTCTCCACGAGGAACACGGCTCGAACCTGGCAATGACCGAGTCGATTCACTGGGGCGACGTGGATAGCGCCTTCGCGAGCGCTGCGCACGTGTTTGAGGGCACCTTCACGTCTCCGACCATTTTTCATCACCCGATGGAACCCGCGATGTCCGGTCTCGTCCATTTCCACCACGACGTGCTCGAGGCCTGGGGACCGACCAACAATCCGTTCTCCCTGGTGGAGCCGGCCAGCCTGCTACTCGGCCTGGACGAGGAACAGGTCCGCGTCCACGTCCCTTACGTGGGCGGTAACTTCGGGGCAAAGCACATGACGGGTGAGCTGGTTGTGGTCTCGGCTATGTCCAAAAAGCTGGGTAGACCCATCAAGTACGTCGCCACTGAAGAAGAGAGCTTTCGGGTTACCGCTCGCCACGCCATGACCTACCGCGGACGGGTGGCGCTCGATGCGGATGCGCGCATTCTGGCCATGGACGTGGATCTGCTGGTGGACACTGGCGCCTACTTCACCGGCGCGGCGATCGCCACCCAGAACGCGGTCAGCTCGGGCTGGGGCGGTTACCGGATGCCGAGCTTCCGCATGATGGCCCGCACCGCCTACACCAACAAAGTGCCGGCTGGCATGTTCCGCAACACCGGGAAGAACCAGGTCACGTTCGCCCTGGATTCTTTGATGGACAGCATCGCCCATCAGTTGGACCTCAACCCGATCGAGTTCCGCCTCCAGAACATGCTTCAGCACGGCGAACAGGCCTCTGTCACCGGCTGGACGCGCAATGGCAAGGACGTCAAGATCGATTACCCGCCCCTGGACACCGATTACTCGAAGCTCATCGACATCGCCTGCCGCGAAATCCGCTGGGACCGACAGCCGGCTGCCAGGAACGAGGGGCGATTCGCCGTCGGTCACGGCATCGGCGTCTCGCTGCGTCGCGGCGCCTCGTTCGGCGACGCCAACGCTCGCGCCCGTCTGAACGCGGATGGCAGCGTCACGATCGAGCACAACGCCCCCGATGTGGGCGAGGGCGCTCACACCATGATCAGCGTGGTGGCGGCCGGGACGCTGGGCATCCCGGAGCGCCAGGTGCACGTGGCCGAGCCCGACACCAACTACAATCTGCACTTCTCGGGCACCAGCTCCCAGCGCACCACGATCCAGATGGGGAACGCCGTTCGTCTGGCCTGTGAGGCGCTCCAGGCCGAAATCTTCAAGGTCGCCGCGAGCAGCCTGGGTGGCAACGCGGCGGACTGGCAGATCCACGATGGCCGCGCCTGCCGGGGGGATCAGCTGGTGGAGCTGGGCGTGATCGCAGAGAACGCCGGCGGCATGATCGAAGCGGTCGGCTCCTACGAACGAAGCAACCGCGTGGATCATGCCTTCGGCAGCCGCGATCACTTCGCGCCCGGCGTCGCCGCGGTGGAAGTCGAAGTGGACTGCGAGACCGGCGACGTGAGAGTTCTGAAGTACGCCGCCTGCGCCGACGCCGGGACCGTGCTGAACTACTCGGCCGCCAAGGGACAGATCGAGGGCGGCGCCATAATGGGTTTCGGCGCCGCACTTTTCGAGGAGGTCAGCTACGGCGAGGGCCAGCTCCTGAACGCGGACGCGTTCCAGTACCGCCTGCCGCATCTCTCTGATATCCCGGAAGGCTTCTCCGTCAACTTCATCGAGAACCACGATGGCCCGGGGCCCTTCGGGTCCAAGGGCATCGCCCAGACCTCGATTCCCTGCGCCGCGCCGGCCATTGCCAACGCGATCTTCGATGCCGTCGGCGCCCGTCTGACCTCGACCCCATTCACGCCCCAAAAGGTCTTAGAGGCGATGGGTGAGCTCAAGGAGAAGCCCTGATGCTGCGGCCATTCAAAGTCATCCACCCCGGTACCGCCCCGGACGCCGTCGGTGAGCTGGTCCGCCTGGGCGATCAAGCGAAAGTCTACGCCGGCGGCGCCGAGCTGATCCTGCTCATGCGCCACGGCATCCTGCAGGCTGACTGCCTGGTTGACGTCAAGCGAATCCCCGAGCTCCACGGCATCCAGGCGCACAACGGGACCATCCATATTGGAGCTGGGGTCACCCACCGCGAAATCGAAAATGATCCGCTGGTCCGCGAGCGCCTGCCGGCCCTGGCCGACGCGGAAGGCCACATTGGCAACGTGCGCGTGCGGGCTCAGGGAACCCTGGGCGGCAACCTTTGCTTCGCCGATCCTCATGCCGACCCGCCGACCGCGCTCCTCGCCTACGGAGCTGACGTCCAAGTCTGGGGTAGGACGGGTGAACGGGCGATTCCCATCGACAAGTTCCTGGTCGGCACCTACGAGACCGCGCTCGAGCCTGAGGACATCGTCACCAGAATCGACGTTCCGGTGCTGCCGGACGGATGGCGAGCCAGTTTCCAGCGGATCGAGCGGTTTCAGCGGCCCACCGTGAATACAGCAGTCGCCGCGAGGGTCCAGGATGGTCACATCGCGGGCGTGCGTCTCGTGGCTGGCTGCGTGGGCCCGCGGGCAACTCGCCTGACCGAGCTAGAAAACCGCATCCAGGGCCAGGCTCTGGCGGATGTGAGCCGCACCCTGGCCCAATCCGACGCGTATCTCACCGAGATGCTCGACCCCGTGGACGATTTGCTGGGCTCGGCCAGCTACAAGATCCACGTGACGCGCGTCCTCCTCCAGCGCGCGCTCGGCGAAGCTTGCGGCATCCCGAACGGAGCACATGCATGACTGAGCTCATCGAGAATCTGGATACCGTCCAGGAGACCGACGTCACGCTGAACGTCAATGGCCAGACGTGGCAGGGTTCCATCCCGGTGGAGGAAACGCTGCTCGATTGTCTGCGCCGCCGTGTGGCCCTCACCGGGACCAAGCGAGGATGTGAGTCAGAAGTCTGCGGCGCCTGTACCGTGCTAGTGGACGGTGTGCCAATCAGCTCATGCAGCTACCTCGCCTTCGAGGCCGATGGCAAGCAGGTACTGACCGTGGAGGGTCTGGCCACTGGCGAAGAGCTGCACCCCCTGCAAGCAGCGTTTGCCCGCAACGGCGCCGCCCAGTGTGGCTACTGCACCCCCGGCCAGTTGATGGCGGCTTATGCCCTCCTCCAGGCTCACGCTGATCCCACGTACGAGCAGATGGGTCACTTCCTGGACGGTAACGTATGCCGCTGCGGCTGCTATCCGTCCATCGCTACGGCGATCCGCGAGGCTGCCGCCGCGCTGCGGACCACCCGTTGAGGCTGCGCTGGCTGCTGCCATTCTTGCTGCTCGCCGGCGGATGTGCACAGCCAAGTCCATCCACGTCCCAGTACAGGCGCAGCGCCGGCCGCTGCTTCGGGATCAGTCCTTGTAGCTCCACTCGTAGCCGGCGTTCGTGTAGCACTCATCGGGCATCAGAGATGTCAGGCCCCGTTCTTCGAGGCGTTTCTCGAAGGTTGCGCGGATAACCGGATCCTCTTCCGTGTACTCGATCTGGACCACTTCCGAGCTCTCCGGATTAGGGCTGTGGAAAGCCAAGTAGCGGTTATCTGACTCGCTGATGTTGAAATGCTGATGGTACCAGTCGTTCGGAGGCACGAACACGCTACCTTCATGCCAGGGGATGTAGGTCTTCTCCGCCCCTTCCGGCCACATGTACGAGAAGCCCTCGCCATCCGGGATGACGATCAGTATGCCCGGTCCGTGCCGATGGCCCTTCTTGTAGGTTCGTGAGGGGAAGACCGC
>DASXTD010000665.1:0-4477 GCA_036505655.1 Chloroflexota bacterium | reverse complement strand
GCAAATTCCTGCGTACCTTGCAGGGGGCGGAAGCGGTAGAGGTCTCGGTGGCCAGTGGTCTCTCCATCCGGGACTACAAAGGCGTGTGGCATCCGCGCTTGGCTGGAGCAGTACCGACGATTGAAAACGGCCTGTGGAAAGTGCGGCCAGACGGTACTATGGAGGTCACCTGGAACTTGCGTCCCAACGCCGTTTGGCACGATGGGGAGCCGTTCACAACCGAAGATATTTTGTTCACTGGTCAGGTGGCCCAAGCGGACGTGGCTCCCAATTTTCGCCAGAATGGCCAGGAGCTGATCGCGGGAATCGAGGCGAGCACCCCACAAACGTTCACCGTGCGGTGGAAGGCCCCCTACATTCGGGCTGACACGTTGTTCAACAATGACACCGAGGGCACCTCAATCGTCTTTGCCTTACCCAAGCACATCCTGGAGCGACCGCTGGCGGAGAACAAGGACGGATTCCTGCAACTTTCGTATTGGTCTGAAGACTTCATTGGAACCGGTCCGTTCAAACTCAAGCAGTTCAATCGAGGCAGCGGCATCCTCCTGGGCGCCTTCGACCAGTATGTGCTGGGCCGGCCGAAGATCGATGAGTTTGAGATCAAGTTCGCGGGCGATGCCAGTACCCAAATCGCCACGATATTGTCTGGTGCGGCGGACATGTCACTGGGGCACTCACTGTCGGTCGAGCAGTCGGCGGCCGTTGAGCCGCAATGGCAGGATGGGCACGTTGACAACGTCGGTCTGCGCAGTCGCTTCGCCCTCTACCCGCAATTCATCAATCCCAGCCCGGCGATCGTGGCCAATCTGCAGTTTCGCAAGGCGCTGATGTTCGCGCTTGATCGTCAGGAGATGGCAGATTCACTTCAGCGCGGCAGGAGCCCGGTGGCGCACACATATATGTCGTCTGAGGACCCGATATATCCGGCCGTCGAACCCCAGCTCGTGAAATACGAATACGACCCGCGGCGGGCCGCCCAGATGATCGAAGGCCTCGGCTACACCCGCGGCGCCGATGGGATCTTCCATGACGCCTCCGGCCAGAGGCTGGCTGTCGAAGAGCGCGCTACGCCCGGCGATCTGGAGGTTAAGATCATTACGTCGATTCGTGCCTACTGGCAGGGGGCAGGCGTCGACTCGGAAGCCGTCCCCATCCCTCTCCAGCGTCAGTCGGATCAGGAATATCGAGCCACGCGGGGTAGCTTCGAGCTGACCCGCCGCGGTACTTCTCTTAACCAACTAAGCAGTTTCAGGTCGAGCGAAACCCCAGTGCCGGAGAATGGCTATCTGGGCGGTAACATCTCCCGCTACCAGAGTTCCGAGTGGGATGGGCTCATCGAACGATTCTTCGTGACGGTCCCGATCCCTGAGCGTACACAGGTAGTCGCCCAGGTCATGCGCCATGTGTCGGATAACCTGAACATGATGCACATCTTTTACGACATGGACCCCCTATTCGTCGCCAACCGGCTGGTCAACGTGCACGGACGCCAGACTGAATCGAGCCCCGCTTGGAACATCTCCGAGTGGGACGTTACGAGCTAGGAGTGAGGAGCCTTGATAGGAGTCGTATCTTTACGATAAGTTAGGCGGCCTTTAACCTTACCCAGGGATGCCTCCACTCAAAGGAGGAGGTCCGCTATCGCACAGAGTCCGCCCGGCGCTCCGTCAATCCCCGCGCCCAGTCGTGGGAATGGGGTGGCCCCTCCGCCTCGCGTCATGGGGCGGCGACGAACCCCATGGTTGCGAGTTGCCGTCGCAATCCTGGGGCCGCTGGTGGCCGCCGGCCTGCTGGTGGTCGGCTCCTTTGGCCTCACGTACGTCCGGGACCAAGCGACCTACGTGTCTACCGATAACGGCATGGTGACTGGCTCTCTCGTCCAGGTATCGAGCGCCAGCAACGCGCTGGTCTCCGACGTGAAAGTGAACCCGGGCGACCGTGTGGAGCAGGGCCAGCGGATCATCGTTCTGTCGGCGGCGAGCGCCAGCGGTCTTCCCGTCCAGGTGCGGGCACCCATCAGTGGCATCGTGGTCGCGCGTCACGCTAATCCCGGCGAAACGGTGGCGGCGGGCCGCCCCATCGTGACCCTGGTCGACGACTCGGTCCTATGGGTGGAGGCGCGTATCGAAGAGACGCAGATCGCGCGGATTCATCCAGGTCAGGCGGTCGAGGTGACCGCCGATTCGGTCGGACAAACGATTGCTGGGCACGTGAGCACTGTGGGTGCGGCGACGATCTCGTCTTCCGCCGCCGCTACGCCGGCCACTTCGTCTGGGCCGTTCGTTAAGGTCACCCAGCTAGTCCCGGTGCGCATCGACCTCGACCAGGGCAAGGAGCTGGTGGTCGGGGGCTCGGTGTACGTGAAGATTAGAGTGGGTTAGTGAACATTGCGGCGCGCCTCATCTCCTACTACCGGCGGTTCTGGGGAGCACTGGCGCTCGGCTTCTTCTGTTTGTTCTGCGTCACGGGGATCGAGCTCACCGTTCCCGAGCTGATTAGGCGCGTGATTGACTGCGGCATCCGGGCTGGGTTCAGTGCCTATGATCCCCACACAGCCTGTCCAAGTGGGGTATCGCCGTTAAGCCTGGTGGCCGGCGCCGCCTTGCTGATCGTGGTGCTCACCTTCGTGAAAGGCGTGTTTCTGTTCGGTCAGAGCTATCTCGGTGAGTACGGCGCCCAGCACGTGGCATACGACGTGCGCAACGACATCTATCGACACCTGCAGCGACTTCCCTTCAGCTGGCACGACCAGGTTCAGACCGGGCAGATCATGAGCCGAGCCACCAGCGACGTGGAGCAGTTGCGCTTTTTCACCGGGCGCGCGCTTCTCCAGCTAGGCCAGCTCATCATCTTGGGCGTCGGGATCAGCCTGGTGTTGTTTGCTACCAACTGGAAGCTTACGCTCGCCGCCCTGGTCGTGGTCCCGATGCTGCTGCGCACTGTGGACGCGTACCAGCAGGCGATTCGACCGGTGTTTTCGCAGGCCCAACAGGAGCTGGCGGTGCTGGCGTCGATTGTGCAGGAGAACCTGGCCGGGGCGCGGGTCGTGAAGGCGTTCGCGCGCGAAGGAGACGAGATTCGGAAGTTCCACGAACAGAACGAGCGGCTGCAGGACCAGTACCTGGGGGCGGCCGAATACCAATCATTCTTGAATCCGCTCATGGATGCGCTGGGCAACCTCTGCACCGGCATCGTCCTCTGGTACGGTGGTTATCTCGTCATAAATGGCGAACTAACGGTTGGACAGTTGGTGGCCTTTAACACCTATCTGCTGCTGATCGTGCGTCCGGTCCGTCGGTTGGGGTTTCTGGTGGGCCAGGGTTCGCAGGCACTGGCAGCCGGCGAGCGCATCTTCCAGGTTCTGGATGCGGCGGTGGACCTGGAGGACAAACCGGGAGCCGTGCCCATGCCACCGATTCATGGCCACGTGGTGTTTGACCACGTGTCGTGCAGCTACTACGGCGGTGTGCCTGCCCTGCGAGACGTAAGCTTCGAGGCTCAGCCCGGACAAGTGGTGGCCCTGGTGGGCGGGAGCGGGTCCGGTAAGACCAGCACGATTAACCTGGTGCCACGCTTCTACGACGTGAGTGAGGGCCGCGTGCTCATTGATGGGCTCGATGTGCGCGACGTCCAAATTGAGTCGCTCCGCCGCCAGATCGGGATCGTGCTGCAGGACACGATGCTCTTCACAGGCACCATTCGCGAGAACATCGCTCTCGGGAAGCCGGGCGCCAGCGAGGACGAGATCGTGGCCGCCGCGATGGCGGCGCGCGCAGATCCGTTCATCCGCGAGTTCCCGACCGGATACGAGACCGCGGTGGGCGAGCGCGGAGTGACCCTGTCCGGTGGGCAGAAGCAGCGCATCGCGATCGCCCGGGCACTGCTGCTCGACCCGCGGATCCTCATCCTAGATGACTTTACTTCCGCGGTGGATACGGAGACGGAGGCGATGATCCGCCAGGCCTTGCAGGTGCTCATGAAGGATCGTACGACGCTGGTCATTGCCCAGCGGGTGGGCACGGTGCAGAACGCGGACATGATCGTGGTGCTGGATCAGGGCGAAGTGGTGGGCATGGGCACGCACGAGGAGCTTCTGGAGACCAATGCCATCTATTCGGAGATCTACCAGCTGCAGCTCACGGATGAGCCGCTTTCAGCGGTCCCGAGCCCATCAGCTTCGATGCTCGAAGCAGCGAACGGTGTCGCCGGCACCCCCAGGCCCGGTCGTCCTGAGCTTGTCGAAGGATGAGCGGGCAGAAGCGGCCGTTGTGGTTCGACAGGCTCACCACGAACGGCCGAAATAGGCTGTTGTCGTTCCGTTCTGACCAGACGGGCAACCTTTTCGAGGAGGCCAGCCGGCCATGATGGGGCCGACGTTCCGAGCCATGGTGGCCCACGGCGAGGGCGGGAAGGCTTTCGACGCGGCAGTAGTGGCGCGTCTTTGGAGATACTTGACCCCGCACAAGGCGCGCCT
>DASXTD010000664.1:0-5154 GCA_036505655.1 Chloroflexota bacterium | reverse complement strand
GCCCACTTCGGGCAGAGAACGTGGACCAAGGGCATCGGCGAACGGGCGGCTTGCCCTTGCGAAATTGGCAAGCTCCTCGATGAGATACTGAGGCGGCATTAGACCAGTACCACCCGAAGCGACCGTAATGTCGCGTCGCTCCACCGCAATCTCCCGGGCGTGCCTTGCCAGCCGAGTCTGGGCAGAGATATCGCCCTGCTCAGAACGGAAAAGGTCGCGGAAGAAACTACGGAACTCTCCGTTGTTCTCCCTAGCGCCCTTTTCGTATGTGCGGGGTTCTTTGCCGACCACAACCCCTTCGGTGCGGGGAACAGCCTTCAGTGCATCATCCATCCGCTTCAGGCGGTCGATATCCGATGCCAGCTTGCGGACTTCAGCTTCGTGCGTAGAGAACTTGCCCTCTAGGTCCTTTCGGGTAGTCTCATCCGAGTCGGGACGAAGAGACTGCAACGCCGCGTTGGTCCGGTCAAACTCCATCTGGGCGTCGGCAAGGTCGGTCTGAAGCTCTTCGAGTGTCTTGATACTCATTGGAGCTTCTCCATTTTTTCTTTCAGTTTGTCAAAGATTTCTCGCTGGGCTTTGGCCCTCTTTCGCATAGCCTCGCGCCACATCTCGAAATCTTGGTCAAACTGTGGTTCCTCAACCTCGCCCGGTTGCGACGAGTCCCCGCCTTCACCGGCGACGGGGTCCGTTTCTTTGGCCAATACGCCATCGACCATCCCATGAGCCTTCATGAGACTGCGTACAGCGGCCATGCTTGTCTGGGGGTACGCTCCCTGCGCGGTAACAGTCACGTCGTAGAGGCCACCCACACTTCTAATGGTTCGCAGGACAGTTTCATCCTCCTGCACTTCCCAATCGTCTCCACCGTCTGCAACGGCAAAGGCGAAGCTTCCTTGGTCGATATCGCCGCGCTCAAGCGCGATGCGAAGATCCTTGGCCCAGCTGTAATTGCCGACCTGTGCCTCCATTCCGAGGCCCGTGTTGTCGCTCCAGAGCTTCAGCGTGTCATTCTTGGTGCGGGCTGCGACATATTTCGTATCGTGATCCCACAGGAAATGCACGTCTGGGTCAGAGGCGAGAATTTCGTCAAAGGCTCCATCGGCAATCTGCTCACGGAATCCGCCGAGGTCGAGTGAAAGCTGGTTATAAACAGCCGCATAGCCCCGAATGGTGAATGCTTCAGTTTGGCGTCCGGTGTGTCGGAGTTCCCATTCCCCAACACGTACCCGGACCTCGAGCAGGCCGTCCTCACGGTGAATAAGGCTGTTGTTTTGGCTCTGAATCGAACTCATATGTGCCTCCAGGTGACTACGCGCCGCCCCGGCGTTAGTCAGACCTTGTGTCGACGGAAGGCGGGCTAGGGCGTTGCGGACACCGGCAGCGTTAGGCGGGTCGCCAGGAGCCTTGTGATGTGGGAGTGCGTGACTGGATTGGAGATTGGGGTCGCCCGACTTCTTGCCGGCGCAGATAGCGTTGTAGCAAGATGCCGGGGTGTCCGAATTGGCACATTTGGACATCGCCGCAGCGCCATCCCACGCCGAATTATCAACAGCGCGAGTCTCTAGGTGCTCTGGACAATCCACGCAGTCTTGGTCACGATCACTCATTCGTTATCACTCTCCCGGTGTAGTCACGACCGGTGGATTTGGCGCACCGCCCACGGGCGTCTGCTGAATCGTGTCCCCCCAGTCAACGGCGGGCATGTTTTCCTTCTCCCGAACCTCGTTTGCAGTGATCCAGCCGCCCTGAATGGCGTCCTTGTACGCCGCATAACGGGCCGTGAGCGAGGGTTTCAACACTGCGGCGGTAAGGAACTCGGGGAAAAGGTCGCCGCCGAAGGGGAACAGGTCGGGGTCACGCTTTAGCGCCATCTCAATACGACGGAGGCGCGGTGCCATGTCCACCTGCAAGAAGTGGTCGCGATCCTGGTCTTCAGACTGCTGAGAAGCCAGGCTGACCCCCACCATGCGGGGGTTCACACGGCACATACGGCAGATTTGCTCATCGTTGAACTGCTGCTGAAGGACATATTCGGCGTCCCTAAGGGTGATTCCGGTCGATTGCCACTTCGCATCTTCAATGAGCACCAGGGGCTTGTTGGCGTTCGCCGTTCCACCATGTCGCTGCTCGAACTCAAGCGATAGGCGGTCCAAGGAGACTTGATCGGGCGTACCGGGCACACTGATGACACCGGGGATGCTCCCACCGGAGCGGTAGAACGAAGTCTGGAAGTCTCGAGCCGCGATAGCGGCACCGAGGGTTTCCCGGTGAAGCGTGATGAGCGAAACGCCCATATCGGCACCAGCACTGGTCGTCCAACCCCGAATCTGGAGGATTTGAGAAGCTGGAACCCGCTCCGTCCTGCCGTTTCCCCGCCGAACCTCGTAATACTTGCGGCCGGTGTCCGGGTCGCGCTTGAGGAACACGTTTACCGGATCAAGCAAGAAGAGCTGAATATCTCCCTCATCTTGTACCGGTCGGCGAGCAATGGCCTTCCAAATAAAAGCGTTGCCGGTGGTTTCCACCGACATAGCGGCGTCTTGCCAGAAATCGAAGGCCGATTGTTCCTCATTCGGCTTCTCTTTTAGGCGGTACCACTGCCAAGAATCCCGCGATTCGTCAACATTGGGTGGATCTCCCGAGTAGACCTTCAGCGGCATCATGCCGACAACCTCGGATACCAGTTTGATACAGGCACCGGCGGTGGCCAGGCCAAGAGCCGAGGGCAAGTCCACCCATACGCCTGAGCCGGTGTAGTAGGGCGTCCTGGTGGGCAGTTTGAAACTATCCGAGAGCCAGTCGCGCTTCTCGGGCTTCGTGATGTGCAATCCCTGGCGGAAATTGAACCTAACGGGCATCAGAGCACCACCCAGAACTTGGTTGGGGCCGGCTTTTGTGTCGCCTGGTTGACGGCCATTGCCAGAGCAATCAGGCCGGCAGTCTCGGCAGTGGGAACGAGCCTCCAGCCCGAGGTCGAGTCCTTCGCCTCACCGGCCAGCACCTGGGAGCGCAGTTGGTCGTTGCCGTCATGTTGGAGTAGCCCGCCGGAGATCAGCCGCCAGAGCGTGGTTGTGGCAATGGCCAGCATCTTGGGGCTCTGCGGGATCTGCTCCATCGGTAGCCCCGCTTCCTCAAGCAGCTCGGCAGAGCGGCCGAATTGGTCATAGTCGTAGGCGATCTCCTTCACCTTGTACCGCTCGCAGATTCGGCGCAGGGTGTGCTCCGCATCTCGCAATGCCACTCGGCCGCTTGGGGGTGGGGGGATAACCTCGATGTCCACCGCCACCCGCCCCTCGTCTCGAGGGGACACAATCCCGATTCCGATGCCAGCCCCCGCCCGGATGGCCACGTAGACCTCATCACCGTCCTGGATGTTGCCAAGATCGGCCTTGCGGGCATCCCATAGCTCCTCGGCAATCCATTGGGTTTTGGAGATAGTCCAGATGCCGCACGTTGCCCGAAGCCACTCGGGCCACATCAACCCCGGTGATTCGTAGCGCTGTTTCAAGTCTTCGACCTTCACCGCCCGCAGGGGATTGGCCCGCCTTACCGCCCGCAGGTCGTGGGGGCTATCGCCCTCACCAAGGCACCACTCGAGGAACTCCATGGAGCCCACCTGGGCCTGGTTCAGCATCCCTACGCGGGTGAACGACTCATGAGCGTGGGCGCGCTTGCGGATGTCGTGGAGGAATGACTGCTGCTCCCAGCCAGCATTGGAGATGGTCAGCATCCTGGCGTGGCGCTTGTTGAGGCGCTGCTGAAGGACGTTATAGAGGTGGCCGTTGGGATGGGCCTGGAGCTCATCCACCAAGACCAGCGACGGGATGACCCCCGAGGCCCGTTGTTCATCCGCCGCGATGACCCGGATCCGGCCCAGGGGCTTGCGATTCGGCCCATCGCCTTCGTGGTAGATGGCCCGGATTCCCCGCTTCACATCCAGCTTGAGCCCGGACCGTTCTACGAAGCCGGCCATCTGGTCGAAGATGATTGCGGCCTGGTCGGCCGACGCGGCGGCCACAATGCACTCGGCCACCCTGGTAGTCAGCATGTGATGAAGCCCCAAAGCCGCCAAAAGGGTCGATTTTCCATTGCCGGCGGGCAGTAGAACGAGCGTTTCGGGCTGTTTTCCGAAGTGCTTCTGAACGATCAACCGCTGGAACGGCTCAAGGACGAATGGCTGGTCGTTATCCAGAATCAACGTCTTGGCGAAGGCCAGGAATCCCTTGTGCCCTGGCTTTGGGAAAATCTCTGGATAGTCGGCTAACGTTATTCTGGGGAGTGATCGTGAAGTTTGGACCCCCCCCGTCTTTGATTTGGAAATTATTTTTGGTTCGATTGTCATCGCTTGATCCGATTCGCTCCACCCTTGCTAGCTTTCTTGGCAGCCTCCATATCCTTTTGGGTCTTCGGACTCTGTGGGCTGGGATGGCCAGCACTAATGGGTCGCCTGTTCATCGTTCAAACCGATGTGGGTCGCTGAGCCATTGGATCAACCGATTCCACTGAGATCCACAGCGGTGGCCGAAGCCACGACCGTGGCCGGTGGCACCACATAGCAGGCACTCAAACCGTGGGGTCATACTCATCGCAGCCGGTTCCTTCCACCCTTGCGGATGTTGCATGATCTATGGGCTGGGCGAAGGTTGGATAGCGTGGCCTGTCCACCCATGCTGAGGGGGATGACGTGGTCTGCCTGGAGTGGGTCGGTGGGTGAAGCTAGCCCACCACAGATCCAGCATCTGGCACCGGGAGTAACCACTCGAGCTGCGTCCTTCTGGTGTGCATAACCGTAGGGATTGGGGCCATGTCTTGCTGGATTACTGGGGCCGCACCTGCTACACCGTGACCGCCCTGCCACCGCTGGGTATAGGCAGCCATAGGTAAGGCATTGTCTTGCCATGTGCTTAGTGTTGGGTTGTAGTCACGAACTAGGGGATCTGGGACACCCGGGGTGTTAGTCTTCAGTTGTCGAAAGGGGGACGTAATGAGCAGGGGCAACGAAGGGCTACATGCAGCAGATAGGGCTGAGATCGTAGCAGTCAAGCGGCATGGCAAGCTTCAGACCGTCCACGGGTCGTATCCAAATGACCAGTTCACATGGTGCGGACGCCCCACCGATGACATGGGAGCGGTTGAAATCCAGGCAGCGTG
>DASXTD010000663.1:0-6076 GCA_036505655.1 Chloroflexota bacterium | reverse complement strand
CGGGTCAGGGGATCGATAGATCCGCATACGACATCGGCAAATTGGTCGACGTACGGCACGCCGGCCACCGCGGCGGCAGCTGCAAGTCCTGGCTGCTCACCATCGATCCGGATCAATGCCGGTCGGTGGTCGCCTGCGTCGCTCACGACGCGGCAGCCATGAGCGGCGACACCCTCAACCAAGTCAGCCATCAGCTTCGGAGAGCGTCCGCCCGTGGTCACTGCGGATCCCGCGGGTGATATGAGTCCGCCCAGCACTGGGGGCAGAACACGCCACCGCTGCGAGCCACCGATGAAGAAGTCCGCATGGCCGAAATCGGAAAGGAAGACCCGAAGTCCGCGGCTGATAGTGTCGAGGTCCGCGTCGTCGCCGGCCAATCTAGCGACTGCGCCTCGGAATGTCGCCCACGACCCTTCCTGGACATGCGTCATCCAATAGATGAGGGTTTCCCAGCTCATCGGCGTGCCTTCTTGAACTGCCGTTTGATCGCGCGCGCCATCCGTGTGTATTCCCTCCAAACGATCCAGTCGTCTTCTTGGCACGGTTGCCCGTCGATCGTGACCATGTCAGGTCGGCGAATTGCCGCATTGTAGATGGCCGAAGCCCAAGTGAGACGCCCGGCGTCCCGGCCGTGACCGGTGGCGCGCGCGAAGGACCTTGGAGGAGGGGTTGCGGTTGGAGGAGGGGGTGAGAGGGTAAGGCGGAGAACCTGTGCGCCTGGACCAGATCCAGCTTTGATGCCCCATACTGCTGGGAAGGGACACCATACCGCGACGCCGCTTGACGAACGGACTCTCGGCACGGCAACCTCGCCGGGCACGGCACCGATCAGCATCCAAGAGCCGCGGGGCAAACCAATGGCCGTCGATGATTCGGGAGGCGTCCATGATTGGCGTTGTACCTGCGGTTCCGTAATCTCCACGCGTCGGCGCAGTCCGGCTGCCGCCACAACGTGGATCCCAGACCGAGCGAGCACACCGTTGGCAGCCAGCGTCCCGTCGTCAGCGACGGCGACAGACTCGCCGTCTATGGTGACCTCCTCCCCGACGTTGAGCCCTACGACGGTGAGCCTAGGCGGTGCGCCGAGAACCCATTCCCACCGGCCGCCCAGGCGGAGGCCGCCATTGGGAATGAGATCGACGACAGCTTCAACTGCGAGGGCTTCTAGCCCAATGGGCGGGGCCACCGCCCTGCGCTGGGGTCTGAATCCGGTAAAAAGCCTCCAGCCCTCGGGCAGGTCGGGAACGTTAACCGGAACGCAGCGTTGCTGCGAGATCTCGCTCAGGTACTCGGACGCCGACGCAACAAGCATGTCCCGGCACAGCGCTGCAGCAGGTGCGCCGAGTTGAAGGGCTCGGTGTGACAGATAGCCTGTGTACTCCTGGCTGGCGGGAAGAGCGATCGCTCGGGCTGCCGGCCGATGGAGCACTAATCGGACGGCGCCGGCGACGACTTGCCATTCGAGCCCGTCCGCGAGTGCAGGACCGTCTTGGCTGCTGAGCTGAATAGGGTCGTACCACCCTTCGTCGGATGCTTCGAGGATGTGGACTCCATCGTTGAAGACCGCCGGGAACGCTGCCGGACGTCGCGCAAGGTAGAAAAGCTCAGGGCGCCGCTGCACGATGTCCAAGAGGATTTCCACACGGCCACTATGGCGGCCGAGCGAATCGGTGTGCGCCCCATCCCACGACTCCAACTCGTGACTGATCTGAGCGAGCACGCCGGCGCGTCGTTCGTCACTCAATGTCGCCATGCCCGCGTTGGTGAACGGGGTGCGGCCACGGATCCAGCTCACGAGGTCTTCGTCCAATTGCGTGCGCGGGATTCTTGCACCCGGTTTGTAACCCGCCCAAGCGAAGAATTCGGGCAGACGCTCGATGTCCACCCGACGCAGCGGAACGTGCATGAGGGGAAGCGCCACGAATCGTCGAAGGCCGACGTCGGGCCCAGGAAGCGCC
This sequence comes from Chloroflexota bacterium, assembly GCA_036505655.1. GTDB lineage: Bacteria > Chloroflexota > UBA6077 > UBA6077 > SHYK01 > DASXTD01. The sequence goes on along the minus strand of DASXTD010000663.1, from coordinate 4,118 downwards.
AATCGCCGGCCCTTCTCGTCGCGCAGCCATGTATCGAGAAACCGCCACAGCGCTTCAAACTGGTCGGGATCGAAACCACGCGGATGTCCCCCTGAGAGGTCCGTCCTCAGAAGCTTGGCGAGTCGCGAGTAGTACGCGGTGGCGGCTGTCTCCTCGTCGGTGCGCATCTCATATGCTGCGAGCACGCTCGCCGCGAGGAAGGCGACGCAGTCAGGGAGTGCGTCCGATCCGCACCGGCGAAGGATCTGGAGCCGCTGTCGGTCTTCGAGTACTCGACGGCGATAGACAGCCGCGACGGACTTCACAAAGAAGGCCTCCGCATCCTCCGGAAGCAACCGCCCTGGCCGCACGTCGGAGAGCGCAGCAGAAAGGATCCGCGGAGTAATCGTGAGGTACACCAAGTCGTCCAACTCGTCACCGAGCAGGCAATGCTTAGTCAGTGCGCGATTCCACAGGAGGTACTCGACGTCGTCCAGCGCGGCAGCCGACACGACGGAAGCCCCACCGAGGCTTTCAGGATGGGAGCGGAGACGAGGGTGCTCAAGAGCGGGTCGGCTTGGTGGTATCTCATGCGAGCTGACTTTCTCTTGACGGCGTTGTACCCCGGAGGCCGCCACCTCACCGTCGGTGCGACGAAGTCTCTCTTCGGCTTTGGGCGCGTCCTCTTTCGCCTGAGGGGCGTCCTGAAGGTTGGCCTGTGGCGCCACCGTCGCGCTCTCGTCGCGTTGCTCCTCATCACCCAGATGACCGTCATCATGTTGCCCGACCAAATCCAAGAGATGGTCAGGCGTGCGGCTTGGACGGAACTCTGAGGCTTCGCTGCGCGAACGGTTTGCCACATCGGGTTCTGATGGCGTTCCGGCAGCGACGGCGGCTTCATCGGCCAAAGAGGCGCCGAGGCCGCTGCCTTCAGCGGGTGAGGATTCGGAGCCATGGCTCAGCACGGGCATTTCGTGATCACTCGTGGGCTCGGGTTCCTGTTGTCCGGTTCCATGCAAGAGGGGGTTCGGCGCGCGGTCCGAAACGAAGTCTGACGCGTCGCTGCGCGAATGGTCTGCCACGTCGGGTTGGGATGGGTGTTCGGCAGCGACCGCGGCCTCATCGGCGAAGGAAGCGCTCAAGCCGGAGCCTCCAGCGGGTGAGGATTCGGAGCCATGGCTCAGGACTAGCATTTCGCCATTGCTCTTTGGCTGGGGGTCCGAAACGTGGTGACTCTGCGGTAATGCCGCTGCCAACAGACTCCCCGGAGCTTCTCTGCCAAGTAGTGCGATCTCTCCCTCGTTGAGTGCAGCCGCACTTGCATCCGACGTTAGGACGATCGTGCGATCGGGCGACTCTGCTGCGGACGCTGGCTGTTTCGACCCGTTCTCTGGGTCGGGGGCACCAATGTCGGTAGAGCGGCCGGCCGAGCGCAGCGAGAACGTACGCAGGCGATCGGCAAGCCAGGCCAGCATCTCTCCGAACGCATCCAGCACTCTCCGCAAGCTCATTCCCTCGACTAAAGTCGCAGGATGAACTCGGCCAACGCTTTCGTAACGAGCGGACAGACGGCGTTAGCAAGTTGCTGCTGCTTGTGAACGAGACCGCTCGTAGCGCCGTCCGCGCTACCGGCAAAACAAAACCAATCTGGGAACGACTGAAGGCGCGAGGCTTCGCGGAGGGAAAGGCCCCGGTGCTGGCGAGGATGGACGAGCATGCTCTTGCGGTAATGCCCGATCGTTATTGACGGCTCGTTCCACATGAGCCGACGATAGATGTTGCTGTGGGTGCGTTCGATGGCCGCATAGTTCGTCAAGGTATCAGCAATGTCCTGCCAGTTGCCTCCCTGCGGAATGCGCCGGTACCGCTTGAGGACATATTCGGCGTGGCGGGATGTGACGTGATCGAAGACGACGCCCGCCGGAGCGCCAGTGCGCATCTCGCAAAGGAACGGATTGGCACGCAGGTCGCGTGCGCTGGGTTCGTCGTACGCCCGTTCCGCTCTTGTCTCCCCGTTACCGATGCGTGGCAAGTCCCCGATGGCTTCGCCCACCGTGACGTACGGCCGCACACACCCGGGCCCGTGTGTTGGCGCCGGAAACGGACCCCACTGACCGAAATCCTCATGGCGATACCCGAGATCTCTACGAAGACCAACGAGGAAAAAGCGGCTTCGATATTGCGGGACACCGTACCAGGCAGCGTCCAGCAGCTTTGGAAACGCCTGATAGCCGGCAGCAGTCATCCGGCGGGCCAGGTGCTCGACGATGCTCAAAGAGCCATCCGGCCTGGGGGTCCACAAAATCCCTTGGACGTTTTCGAGCACAAACACTGCCGGGCGGAGGGCCTCAACGTATCGTAGAAAGACATCGATGAGGCGGTTGTGAGGATTTGAGCTGTGCCAAGAGTTCCGATTGGCGTTTGAAAACCCCTGGCAGGGAGGACCTCCGATAAGGACATGCAACCGGCCCGCCTGACGTATGTCGTGGCGTACCGTTGCGAATGCATTCTGGGTTCTGAGATCGACAGCATTGACATGCTCCTGCGCGCGGTCTCGATAGTGTCTCCTGAAGGTATTATGGTTGGTCCTAAGAGTCTCCACGTAGATCGGGTTGACTTCGCCGGAGAACACAAGCCGGTAGTGGGCTTTCGCGGTCCCGGCGAGAAGGAAGCCCAAACCCATGCCACCCGCTCCCGCAAAGAGTTCAGCGACGTTCAGGGTCCTAGACTGCGCGGCAAGCACTCCCTGAAGGGATGTCGGTAGGAATGGCAGGTCTCCCTGTTGCCATCTAGCGCGCTTGTCTTGGCTGCACGCGATGGCGATGTTTGCGCGGACCGTAAGGGAACTGCTGTTTAGGGCTCCGACGACATCCGGGCGGGTGCGCCGGGGCGGAGGAGAGGGCAGCGCCTGCCGTTCATGCTTGCGCGTTGTTGGGCGAATCCAGCGAGCCCAACCAACGACTCGAACCAGATCGGCGACATCAGCCCGTGAAGTGGAGGCAACCGCCAAGATCGTCCCGCGATGGATGCCGGGAATTCCGCCAACCTGCGCTGCGAGGATGCGGCCTTTGGCGGCGTTGGGTAGTTGCAGATCTGCCAGGAGCGCGGCCCTGAACTCGATCGGGGCGGCCGCGCTGGGCACCTTGAGGGCAAAGGCGATCCACTTAGGATTCTTGAGAAGATCAAGAGCCGTCACTCGAGAACCAAACAGCAGCCCCGCGTTCGAGCAGTCTACGGGAGTGCTTGGCCGGACTTCCACGACGAAGTCAAGGCCGCGCTTCGCCAGGCCGGCTAGAAACGACCTGTTGGAGCCGTAGACGGGTCCGGCGGCTACAACCGCTGCCTGGTGGCGCTTCCGTACCTTATCGATTAGTCTCAAAGCAACGTTCGCCTTACCTCCGCCTTTGGCGCGGCTCCGAAGGGCACCGGCCCTATAGCTGCACTCAGCGAGAAGTTCGCAGCCGGCCCCGCTGATACGGTGCAAGCGCATGGTGATGTCGGCTTGACCGCTAGCAGTGGCTACGCCAGCGATGGGCCGCCGTATCGAGCGTGAGGAATTGTCCTCGATGAGTAGAATTTCGCTCCACCCACGAGGGAGGAATCCAGGGAGACCTGCGAGACCGCGGCCGGCACCCTTTACACTCGTTATCTTGCCCTCGGCTTGCCCTGGGATTGAGTTCTGCTCGTGCATCGGGTCACGCCGGGGCGGAGACTTGCATCGCAATCAATCGCCGGGCGGCATAGGTCTCGGAGCGTGGCCAACAATCGCACTTTTCGGCCTGAAAAGCTACGCGTAACTATTCGCTAGAGGCCGACGCGGAACGCCCACGACACACCTGGAGCGTGAGGGGACGGTGGGAGGCACAGGTGGGCGTTTGAAATCAGTGAGGCCTCTAGGGTTGAACAACGCCGGATACGCCGGCAGCGGTGGCGTGCCTTGCAATGACGTCCATCTTTCGGATGAAGGCGCTGCGGCGGTCATCGCGAGCCTTGCTGGGCGTGACGTGCATGAGGTCCTGTTTGTAGTCGTCGAAGGCGCCCTCCAGCTCTTCATGAAAGCGTCGCGCATTGATGACGAGTCCTGCGCCGCTCTTCGAAAGGACAGCAACAGGTCGCGCCGAGTTTCTCTTGACCAAGGA
>DASXTD010000662.1:0-4232 GCA_036505655.1 Chloroflexota bacterium | reverse complement strand
ATTTGCGCACCGGGCGGCAGAATTGAAATCGCGACCGGTTTGGCTGGATTGGGTGAGGACGGCCGGTCGGAAGAACCGCGGGGCTTGGCATATTCCTGCGACCGGTCGTCGAAGCCGTTAGTCGCGGGTGAGCTCGGCCACGGCCTTCTTGGCGCAGTCATCGTCAACGAGGGCCTTGCCAGCACTGGCAGCGGCGATCAAGGCAGCGATGGCGACATTCCCCAAAGCTCGGGGCAGGCCCAGGCTGGCCTGATGGAGGCGGGCGACTGCGTCGTCGGCGAACAGCGGATCGGTACGGCCGACGAGTTCGAGGTGATGCCGCAGGTACTGGGCAGATTCGCCCAGGTCCATGGGGCTGATCTGGTAGCGCACGGAGATGCGCTGGTCGAGGGCGGCAAAGATGCCCAGCCGGAGCTGACGGGCCAGGGTAGGCTGGCCGACCAGCAGGAGCGCACACGGGTTCACGGAATCCATCTCTGCGCTGGTGAGGAGCCGGATCTCCTCCAGCTGCTCGGGGGAGAGCAGGTGGCCCTCATCGAGGATCAGTACTACCCGCCGGTGCCGTTCCTGCTCCTCGGCGGCCAGGAGGCTCTGGACCTGGGCGATCAGCTCCGCCTTGTGGAAGCGGGGCACCGCCCCCAGGGAGCGGGCCAGGGTGACGTACAGCCCCCGGGTGCCGAAGGCGGGATTAGACACGTAGATGACGTGGTGGGAGGCGGGGTCCAGTTGGGCGGTGGCGGCCCGCACCGCGACGGTCTTGCCCACCCCCACTTCACCGGTCAAGACGCCCACCAGGGCCTCGGCGATCGTGAACCGGATGCGGGCGATGGCCTCCTGGAGGCTGGCCCGCTCGCACAGCTGGCTGGCCGGGATGGTCTTGGAGAATGGGGTGTGGGTGAACCCGAAGTGGCTGACCCAGGGCGCCCGCATCATGACCGGCCCTCCCCGCCCAGCTCGCTGTTTTCGGGGGGAGCAGTAGGCAGGTCGCGGAAGGCGATCTTCCCCAGGGTCTGCTCCTCGTAGGCCGTCTGGACCAATCGGAGATAGTCCACGCCCGTGGATGGCCCAGGACCTGGGAGCTCCGGTGGTGGGACACGATGCTCGACGTGGCGGCCGATGATCATCGGGACCGCGCTCCCGAAGGATCGGCCCTCCCAGTACACCTCGAGTCGGCTGAGGTCGCCCGGATCGAACCGCAGCTCGACCCGTCGGTTCACCAAGGCCGGGTCCACCGCGTAGCGCACCCCGCTGAAGGAGACCGAGGCGGTGCGGGTCACCCAGCGCAGCACCGCCGCCCGGAAAGCCTCCCGCAATAGGGAGGGCTCTGCTTCCCGGGCCGGCCCACCCAGCAGGAAGCGCAGCAGCGGTTGCTGGCCGGTCTCGGCGTGCTCGCGGAGGTTGCACACCTGCTCGGCCCAGGCCATGAAGCGATCGTTGAGCTCCTGGAAGCTGGGGATGCCCTGGGCCTCCGCCTCCAACAGGAACCGCTCCCGGATGAAGCGGTTGAGGCGCTCCTGTTTGCCGCGGCCTTCCGGAGAATAGGGACGGCTGTGGATGAGCCGGATGCCCAGCACCGCGCAGGCCCGGGTGAGCAGGGCGTTGCTATAGGGGGCGCCGTTATCCGTGTACAGCCGTTCTGGCAGGCCGCGGCGCTGGATGGCGGCGCGGAGTACCTCCTGGCCAGCCCGGGCGGTCTGCTCCGGGAACCAGCGGCCGTGGAGTAAGAGCCGCGAGTGATCGTCCACCAGCAGGAACAGATAGGCGCGCTGGCTGCCGGTCTGGCGAGGATGAGGGACGAACGGTCCCACCAGCACGTCCCCGATCCACAGCTCATTGGACCGTTCCGCCTGGAAGCGGCCGTAGACCCGGGGCGCACCGGCCAGGGCCGCCCGCAGGAGGCCGCGGCGCTGCAGGTGGGCCCGGATGGTGCGCGCGGCCACCCGCACTCCGTGGCGGGCCTGCAAGATGGCACTGATCTGGGCCGCGGAGCGGGCCGGGAGCTCGATCCGTAAGCGGGCCGCTTCCTGCAAGAGCTCCGGGTGGCGGCGCACTGCCCCGACGTCGGCCCGTGGCTGGGGACGGAGTCCGTCCAGGCCCTGCTCCCGGTAGGCGCGCACCCAGCGGTCCAGGGTAGCCCGCGAATACACGCGGCTGCTGCCATCCGGGTGCAGGTGGCTCTGACTCGCCAACTGGCGGACCAGCGCCCCCCGTTCAGCGGGGGTGAGACGCGGGCCTAAGGCATCGGCGACCACGTGGTAGCGGAACAGCGCCAGGGTTTCGGCGGGATCGGTGCTCATGAAAGCACCTCCTTATCTGTGATCCCGCCACCTTCTTCTATCCACCCCGGGCTGGGAAGAGCGGGCTTCTGTTGGTAGCCAACGCGAGTCCGCCGCTGATGAGACTCCAGAACCCCCACCGGTCCGGCAGGCGGTCGCCGAGATACCGTCGTGCTCGTTCCCAGGCCGCCTCCAGCGCCTCCAGCACCCCCGCCAGTCCGTCCTTCATGAGGTCCACCGGCGCCGCATCCAGGCTGGTGGCCACCTCCAGCAACGAAGCTAGGAGCGTAGGCGCCTGGGCACTTGCCCGCCGCCACCAGGCCCGCACCGTCGTGTGTGGCCGCCCCAGCTGCTGGGCGACCTTGCGCGCGCCAGTCCCACCCGCCGCCAGGGTGAGCGCTGACCCGATCACGGCGTCTTCATCCAGCCGGCGGAAGAGCACAAACGAGGGCAACAGCGCCTGGGCCCGCCGACACTGCGCGCACCAACCCCGCCGAATCCAGATGCGCTGCTCGCCCTCGCCCTCCACACGCACCCAGCGCCAATACCCACCCCACCCCGTCAGCAGCCGGCTACAGCTTGGACAGGTCAGGGCCGGCGGCGTGATCTCCCGCCCAGTTGCGGCGTAGCTGGACGCCGACAGGGGGCAGGGCCATATGATGGCCACGGGGTGATAAGGCCACCCTCGACCCTCCCGGTTGTACCTCGACCGGGAGGGTCATCTTCTTTCCGTGGGAACTGGCCCTGATTGTGCCAGGCCGGGACCGGCTACCTGTCGGCACAAAAATCGACCGGTCTATATCCCGGTCGCGGTTCTCATCATGAAGAAACGAGCCTCAATGAGCGCTGCCAAAACCCTGCCGCCCATCTCCATGTAGCTCAGCCGCTAACACCAGGTAGATCGACCTTGCGATCGCCACAAAGTGCTGACGGCCTTTGGCAAAGTCGCCTCGGAAGCTCCATTCGCCCAGCGTATCGCGTTGGGCATCAGAACAGAGAACGACAGGTTCCATTAGGCTCTTTCCTACCGAAACAGGCGCAGAACGAAGACACCAAGCAGCGGGACAGCGACGAGTTGGACCCCCAAAAGAGCGAGCGACGCGATGTAAAGCCCTTGGCTTCCCAATTGGAGCGACGCTATGGCGACGGCGCTCGTACAAGCGTTGAGGGTCGCAAAAGCCACCGTAAGACGAGCAGCAGTGCGGAGAGGTCTCAGAACGGGGAGGCGTCTTCCCGTTTCATCGGGCTTCGCAAACTGGGAATAGACCGCGTACAGAGCTCCAAGCAAAGCAATCGCAATCCCTTCGATCGCAATCGCCGCCGGAGCGATGATGTTCAAAATCGCCAATTGCGTCGAGTCGAGCATCGACCTTCCAGATCTTTTCGCTGCCAACAAAAGCCTCGCTATCGTACATGGAAGAGAACGATCTGGACATTTGGCCGCGTCAGACTCAGGAGGAACGGCGCACGATCCTCGCTGAATCGCCGGCTCCCAGAACCGGACCGCCAGCGCCTAGGCGGCCCCTCGACTTAATCTGCGGCCCATACGAGAGGAGGGTTAGAGCTCGTGAGTGAAGGCGGTAAGGTCCATTCCACGCCGCGATGGACCCTGGAAAACGTGCGCCAGTTCCTTTTCACGTATGGGCGAGCGCCAAGGGAACTGGCAGTAGAGCAGATGGAAAGCTGGTCGGCCAATGTGGTGCTGCGACTCGAAGCAGACGGCGAGCGGCTCGTGCTACGGCAGTATGGAGTGACGCCCCCGGACGAGGTTCGGTGGGAGTTGGCGGTGCTGGAGTATTTACGGAAGCACGGGTTTCCGACCGTTGGACCTCTGTCCCGCACCGATACACCTAATGACTGTCTGGGCGAATTCCTGGGAAAGCCGGCCATCCTCTATCCATTCTTCGAAGGCCAGAACGGATGTGGTGTCGAGAGCCCTCTTGCGATCGCGCAGAC
>DASXTD010000661.1:0-3899 GCA_036505655.1 Chloroflexota bacterium | reverse complement strand
TCCCTAGGGCCAATACCGTTGAGAGCCCCGAAGTAGATCAGATTCTCGAGGGCGGTCAGGCGCCAGTAAAGGCCACGGTCGCCGCCCAGGATCAGCCCGATGTGCCGGCGCACTTCCTGCGCTTGCGAGCCCACGTCGAAGCCAAGCACCCGGGCGGTTCCGTCCGAGGGGGCCAACAGCGTCGCCAACACCCGAACCGTCGTGGTCTTTCCGGCCCCATTGGGACCCAGGAGACCGAATACGACGCCTTTGGGAACCTGGAACGTCACACTCTCCAGGGCCACGGTCTGTTTGGATTTCCCGAGCAGGCCGCGCTCCTCATAGACGTGGCGCAACTCAGTACACTGGATCGCCAGGCTCTGCGTCACGCGCGTGCCTCCCAATCCAGGCTGCCCATCCGCTTCGCTTGCCGTTCGATGGCAAGGAAAAGGAGCGCTCCCAGGACAGCATAGACAATACCGATCGCGGCCTCCTGCGCGAGGGGCATGGTGACGGCCTCTACCGGATCGCCCTGGAAGGCGGCGCGAAACGCCACTAGCCCGGCCGTCAGCGGCAGGACATGACCGACGGCCGCCACCGCGCCGGGGAGCGCCGCGAGAGGAATGACGGCACCGGTGAAGGCGACCACCGACCCTTCGAGCAAGGTCCGCAGATCCGTCCATTGGCGCAAAATGAGCGCGAAGTTACCGGCGCACAACGCGAAAGCGGTAGATGAGAAGCCGATAACCGCGGTGGCAACCAGCAGGGTGATCCAATCGAGGCGGCTCAGATCCAGCTTGAGGACCACCGCGGCGAAGAAGAGGCTCACGGCAACGCTCACCCATCCACTGCCCATGTGAATGAGACCACGACTCCAGATCATGACGAATCGGCTGCCGGAGGTGGCAAACAGAATGGGCAGGATCGCGAAATTTCGCTCGATGGTGAACATCGCGAGCACGCCGCCCATGATCGTGGCCGGATGAGCTGAAGCGACCATTCCGACGATATAGGCTTCGGCCGCGGATGGATTGCCTGCGAACCGCCCGGCCAGCGCGAACATGGTCACGAAGAAGACTGGCCGGGCCAGATTGCCCCAGACGTAGTTCCCCACGCCGTCCCAGCTGAGTGCCTTGAAGGAGAGGAAGCTGAGGACGCCAAACCGAATGGGCGCGGAAAATGCGCTCATGTGATGAGCGCTCCGGTCGCTCTGACGCGACCCTCGACTAGCTGGAACAGGCCCCAGGTGACGAGGAGATAGAGTACAGACAGTCCTAGGGCAGTTAGCACGTCCACAATGATTTCCGCGGAGGCTCCGCCCTGGAGCGAAAGCAGCACGGCGTCCATCGCCCACGAGGTGGGGAAGATTCGCGCTACCAAGGCGACGCCCGCAGGGAGCAGCGACACCGGGTATAGGAAACCGCTGAGAACAATCACGAAGGGCCGAATCGAGAGCACGGAATCGAGCTGGCGAGCGGCAATCACCTGAAGCGGCGCGAAAATAAAGGCGGTGGCCAAGACTCCGAGCGTGGCGGCCAGGACTGAGATGGCTAGCCCGCTGGGATTGGGGACTTGAGGCATCTCGGGGGCCAGAATAAGCGCCACGATCAATGCGGCTAGGGCCGGACGCGCCGCCGCTAGCGCGTGGGCAAGCGCCTTCCCGACTAGGAACGCCATGAGCGGCGCCCGCGAGATGAGGCTGAACTCCAGGGTGCCCGCGTACGCCTCGCCGTACACGGACCAGCGCATCCCGAGCTGGGACTGGTTCCACAGCGTCATGAGGAACAACCCTATCGCCGCGTAGCCAACCACACCGGAGCGATTGCTCTGTGTGGCCACCCAGGCGAGCGCGGCCACGATTGGAACGTTGGCCACCATCCCGACCGCGAAGTTCCAGCCAGAGCCGAGCGTTTTCCACTGCTGCCAGAAGGCCCCGCCGATCGCCAGCAGGTAGATCATCGCCCGGGCTTCTCAGTTGACATTGCCAGCCCTCACCCTAACCCTCTCCCAGAGGGAGAGGGGACTTCATCTGCTGCGCCAGCCCCTTGTTGACCTTGCCCTGGTCATTCGTTGCTCGGTACACTTTCGTCGCCCGGATTCAAAGGGGAGACTCATGGATCGAGCCCGCACCGCCTTTCTGATTCCTCTTACTGTGGGGTCGGCTGCCATCGCGACGGCTCTGTTCATCGGCTGGACCCTGCACCAGTTCCCCAAAGAGCTCGCCCCCGTCATTGCGCTCATCCTAGTGCTTGTCGCTACGTTTGGCGGCATGTGGGCGAGCCGCAAGGCGTAGCCATCCGGCAAGGCCAAACAACCCAGCACTAGTGATCTTGCCCATTACCTTCAGGCGCTGCCTGGTTAGAGATCTTGACCGGCTCGATTCCGTCAGCAACCTCGAAGCCAAAGATGCGACCGTAGAAGTACAGCTCAGCCTCCAGTGCCCGCTTCACGTTCTCCGAGCGCCGAAACCCATGCTGCTCCCCCTCAAAGGTCAGATAGGCCACCGGCACGCCCTTCGCGCGTAGCGCCGCCACCATCATTTCCGCCTGGTTGGGAGGAACGATCTTGTCCTCCAGGCCCTGGAAAAAGATGACCGGCCGGGATAGCCGATCCGAGAAGTTGATCGGCGAGCGCGCCCGATAGAGCTCGCGCGCGGCGGGATACGGCCCGATCAGGCGATCGAGATAGCGCGACTCGAACTTGTGGGTGTCCTGCGCCAGCGCTTCCAGATCGCTCACGCCGTAATGGCTGGCCCCGGCTTGAAACACCTCGTGAAAAGTCAGCGCGCACAGCGTGGTATAGCCACCGGCGCTGCCGCCGGTGATGGCGAGCCGATTCGGATCGACCAACCCCTCCTTGACCAGGTGTCTGGCGCCGTTGACGCAGTCATCCACATCCACGACTCCCCACAATCCGTCCAGGCGCTCCCGATATGCCCGTCCATAGCCGGTGCTGCCCCCATAGTCCACGTCCAGGACGGCGAAGCCGCGGCTGGTCCAGAACTGGATATTGAGCCGAAGACTGCTTGAAGTGGAGGAAGTGGGGCCCCCATGACTCATCACGATGAGCGGCGGCCGCTCGTCCAGTGGCCCCTCGAGCTCGGCATTGCGCGGCGCATAGAAGAAGCCATGGGCGGTGAGCCCCTTCTCGGTAGGAAACTCGATTGCTTCGGGCGCGGAGAGATAGCCTCGCTCGAGTTGAGCTTTGGTGGCCTGTTGCAATACCTGGGTGCGCCCGCTCGTCAGGTCCAGCTCTACGATCGCGGTAGGTTCGGTGGCGACTCCGCCGATGAAGCAAAGTCGGCTTAAATCCCTCTCCTGCCGCAGCGGGAGAGGGTGGGGTGAGGGCCCTCCTGAGGCGCGGACACTGCCGATGCTAGTGAAAGGCAGGTCGATGGGATCAAGGTGGTGACTCTGTATGTCCAAGCGACCCAGCTTCCAGGCCCCGTCCTGGCAATAGCTGCAGATAAGTTGGCCCGCATCGTCGAAGGCGTACGTGGAGAGCCCAAACACCCATTGGGGAACGCCGAACTCCGCCTCCATCGGGCAGAGTGCCTCGGCCCGGCCCTCAGTCCAGCGGTACAGGTTCCACCAGCCGCTCCGGTCCGAGACGAAATGCAGCACTCCGTCCGGCGACCACTCAGGCTGAAAAACCGATTCGTCCGGCCCGCCGACAGTCCGCTCTGAGCCGATGATCGCCCCCTCCGCATCGAGCTCCGCCACCCACAACTCGGTGCCATCCCAGGGCATGTTCGGATGGTTCCAGCTCAACCAGGCCAGTCGTGAACCGTCGGTACTAAGTCGGGGCGATGAGTAGAAGTCGTAGCCGGACGCGAGCATGCGTCCCGGGCCCATCCCGTCCATGGACAGGGCCACGATCGTGTTGATCGCCTCCCGGTCGGTCTGCGTGTGATCCTCCCG
>DASXTD010000660.1:0-2251 GCA_036505655.1 Chloroflexota bacterium | reverse complement strand
GCCATAGCCGGATCGGCACAACGACGGCGAGTGGAGGAGGGCGCTGAAACTACGCCGGAGTCGATGCGGCAAGCAGGAGCGCTCCCGCGACCGAGTCCACCGGGATATCGGTGGGTTTAAAGACAGCCTCCTGACGCAGTTTGGCGAGGAGTGCCCGGCGGAGCGGCTGGTCCGGGCTCAGTAGGCCGCCCGTGATCGCCACGCTCACGGGCGGCGTGAGATCCATCTTGGGGACCAGGCAGATGGCAAGCTGGGAAAGCTCCCGCGCCGCGTAGTCAGCGATCCCCTGCGCGAGGGGATCGCCTTCTGCCGCCACGGCCAGTACATGGGGTGCCAAGGCCGCGACCTCGGCCGGTGAGGCTCCTGCCGCCCACCGAATCAGTGAATCGAAGTCGGCACTTCGCGTCGCCTCGAGGATTCGATCACTGAGCGCCGTTTGGGGGCTGCGGCCATCCATGGCGCGGCTGACCGCTCCAAGCGAGGCGCGCCCGATGGCATAGCCGCTCCCTTCGTCTCCCATCTGCCAGCCGTAGCCGCCGATTCGATGCCGCTTCCCACTCTGGTCCCTGCCGACGGCTACGCTGCCGGTGCCCGCACTCACCACGATACCGGGCCCATCGCCGAATGCCGCGGCCAGCGCGATCTCGATATCGGTCGTCACCCGGACGCTCGACACCACATTTTCGTTGCGCAGCGCCGTGCGCAACTCGTCGCGCTCGGGCTCGCGCCCGGCCCCGGCAGCGCCCACGACCAGCACATCTCCAGTCAAGCGCCCCGCGGCCGATAACGCGCGCCGGACGACCTCGATGATCGTGCTCGCGGAGGCCAGGGCTCGGCCCGGCCGTACGGCTGCGCCGGGTCCGTCGGCACGACCAATGATCTTCCCGTCCTCCGAGACGGCAACCGCCGTCTTGGTTCCACCGACATCAGCGCCGATCAGAATTTTCGGCATCACGATCCTTTAAGACAATGGCTAGCCGCAGATAAACGCAGATTGACGCAGATAAAGCAATAACTGTTGAGCCACGGATGAACACGGAAACAGACGGATCGCTCCTCGATTCGAGAGGCTCCGTTCGCCGTCCTGAGTTCAGGGAATTTGGTTCAACGGCACACCAGCAATGTTCGAGAGTGAGACCCGTACCTTTCTGGTCTTCCTGCGCGGATCCTGACAGGTGTGCTGTTGACCAAGAACGCTGGCTCGCGTTGGAGAAGGAGTGTCTCGGGTAGAGGAGCGATCCGTCGGTTTCCGTGTTCGGGTACCCGCGAAGCGGCTGTGCTGTGGGTAGCGTGTTTTATCTGCGTGTATCTGCGTTCATCTGCGGCTGATGCTTTTTTCGCTCGCGTGCGGAAGATAGCTGAGGAGAATACCGCTGCCGACAGCGAGCGACGTGCCGAGCGGAACGTACCACGGCCAGGCCAGCCTGCCTACCGGAGCCAGCCAATCGAGGGCGGGATACGCTGCCAGCTGCTTGGCGAAGACGACGAGCAGCATCACCAGTACGGTTAACGTCACGGCGCCGACCACATCGCGACCTCGGGCTCGGGGCCACCAGCCGGCCAAACAATAGGTGCCGAGCAAGGGGCCATAGGTGATGGAGGCGATGGAGAGTGCGAGAACCACGACCGGGGTGTCGTTGCCGCTTGCGGCATAATGGAAAAACAGCGCTCCCCCGATGAGCCCAGTCGCCCACACGGCCGAGAGGATCCGGCCGACCCGCAGAAGATGAACCGGATCCTGGCGCCCCGTCCAAGAGGCGTACAGGTCGTGCGTGGCGGAGGAGGCGAGTGAGTTGATGGCCGAGCTGTGGGTCCCCATTGCGGCTGCGAGAATGCCGGCCACAACTAATCCCGCGAGCCCGGTCGGGAGATGGTGCACCACGAAAGACGGAAACAGCTGGTCGCCAGGCACCCCTTGTGGCGCCAGGCCCGCGGACCAGATCGCAACGCCCACGAGGAGGAAGAGCGTGAATTGGAAGATCACCATTACCCCGGAGCCGATTAGGGCGACCCGGGCGTCTCGTAATGAACGTGTCGCAAGCAGGCGCTGCACGATCAGATGATCGGTGCCGTGGGAAGCGGCCGACAAGAGAGCCCCACCGACCAGCCCTCCAAGGAACGTGTAGGTTTTGGTGAAATCGATGCTGGGCTCGATAACCTTCAGTTTGCCAACCCGGTGCGCTAGCTCAAACGTGGTCTCGAGCCCACCTGCTAACCCGGTAGCCACAAGCAGGGCGCCAATCCCGCCCGC
>DASXTD010000659.1:0-2942 GCA_036505655.1 Chloroflexota bacterium | reverse complement strand
CGTCACCGAGGACATGGTGGCGAAGACAAGCCAGTTTGCGCGAGATGTGGGCATGCTCACCGGCCCCGTCGCCTACGAGGACGTAGTGGCGACGGAATTCCGTCCCTTGTGGACTGAGTGACGGATCGGGGCGCCCGCGGTCCCTACCTACTGGCGGAAAGAGTGGAGGGCGCAGCCGCCGGAATCCTGACCGGCGAGTGACTGATGGAAGTCTGGCGATAGTCGCGTACCTGGCCTTTGCGCGAGGCTACGATCAAGAAGTAGACGAGCACCACGGTCCCGCACAGGAACACCGTGACTGGCGCGCCTGTATGATCCGCGAGCCACCCAGCGGGCAAGACCACGATGGCATCGAAGCTCCAGATCATCGACCAGATGCTCAGGATCCGGCCGCGATATTCGTCGGGCACCATGAGGTTCAGCAAGGTCTGGCCAACGGAGAGGCAGACCACCAGTGAAAACCCGGTCGCGCTGAGCATGACGAGTGACAATCCAAAGCTCTGCGACCACGCGAAGCCCATAAGGCCGATGCCGCCGGCGATGCCCGTTCCAACCATAATCAGCCCCAGTCGGGGGTAGTTGCTCAGCGCGGCCAGTGCGAACGCGCCAATCACCGAGCCGACTCCGATGGCAGACATCAATGCACCCATGCCGGAGGGGCCTACCTTCAGCACATCGCGGGCAAAAACGGGCATGAACTGCGCGTAGACCGAGCCGACCAGGATGGGTATGATCGCGATCAGGAAGACGGCGCGCACCTGCCGGTTGTCGTTGACGTAGCGGAGCCCATCCACCAGGTTCACCCAGATCGAGCCAAGCTGCCGCTCGTTGCGGGCGTCGGAGCTCCTCATAGCGATCGTGTATGCAACGGCGACCAGCATCAATCCAGCCTGCACCTCAAAGCAGAGTGCGAGATCGCGCAGCAGGGAGCCCTCGCCACCAGTCGGTACTGCCGCCGTCGCGGCAACCCACACCAGGATGCCAGCGACTGAGGGCCCGAGCACGCGCGAGGCATTGAACGAGATCGCGTTCAGGGCCACTGCGTTGGCAATATGGCGCACACCGACCAGTCGCGGGCCGAGCGAATGGCGGGCAGGCATGTTGAGTGAATGGGCCGCCCCGCTGATGAACGACGCCACCGCCAGGTGCCAGGGCGCGATCGCAGCGGTCGCGACCAACCAGCCCAGTACAGACGCGTTGGCCAGGATCAGTACCTGGCTGAACAAGATCAGGCGCCGGCGATCCCAACGGTCGGCGAATACGCCGGCCGGGAGGGTGAGCGTGACCGAAGACAGCGAGCGAGAGGCGGCGACAACACCGAGGAAGGTGGCGGAGCCGGTCAGATCGTAAGCGAGCCAGCCCACCGCGACTTGCTGGACCCACATGCCGATCTGGCTGGCGAAGCTGCCGAGCCACAGGTAGCGGAAATCTCGAACGGAGAGCGAACCGAACATCGACCCGAGTCGGCCGCGGGGACCGTGAAGCTCGTCCGATGAATCCGATTCAGAGGGTGTGTGCCCATTGGCAGAATGGTCGAGCGGCGGTGAGACCTCGCGCACTCCTCCCCCAGCCCTAACGTGTGCAGACGTGACTCAGTGTTCTACATGATGCCCAGTATGGATGGGAGGCGCGAGGGGGTTTAGTCGCGAAAGCCGTCGCGCGAATCAGCACCATAGCGAGGCGCCAGGACGCCCAGCATGACCACGAGGCCGAGAATGGTCAGGGCGACGGCGAGCTCGTTCACCCTGGCATTCTGGGCTAACGCGCCCAGCCGCAAAAGTGGCAGAGATGCCAACAGTCGCTGCTTTCCTGCCAACGCGAGCGAGGCAGTATCGGGCTGGAATGCCCAAGCGAGCCGCCAAGTGGTGGCCGTTAAACGTGGCAGGAATGGCGGGTCGCGTTAGAATCCTGCCATGGCATCTCTCACAACCGTGGCCGCGCTGGCGTTCAATGACCTCTCCATCTTCGAGCTGGCGGTCGCCTGCGAGGTGTTCGGAATCGACCGCAGCGATATGGGCCTTCCGAACTACGATTTCTTTGTGTGTGCCGCCGAGAAGCCGCCGCTCCGAGTCAAAGGCGGTCTGTTCTCGATGGACGTGGAGCATGGGCTGGAGGAGTTGGATCGGGCGGGAACGATCGTGGTCCCGGCCTGGAGCGTGATCGAGGAACCACCTCCGGAAGCCGTGCTGGATGCACTGCGGAGAGCCTACGAGCGCGGGGCGCGCATTCTATCGGTGTGCTCCGGTGCGTTTGTGCTGGCCTACGCGGGGTTGCTGGATGGGCGCCGCGCCACCACCCACTGGATGTGGGCGGACGAGCTGGCCCTCCGGTTCCCGTCAATTCGGGTCGATCCGCGGGTCCTCTATGTGGAGGATGGTCGGATCTTCACCTCGGCGGGCACCGCGGCAGGCATCGATCTCTGCCTGCATATCGTTCGCCAGGATTTCGGCGCCGAAGTCGCCAATATGTTTGCGCGCCGCATGGTCGTTCCACCTCATCGAGATGGCGGCCAGGCCCAATACGTGGACATTCCGATGCCGACCTCACCCCAAGACGACGATTTGGGTGAGACGCTGACGTGGATCCAGGAGCACCTCGACCAGGTCAGTAGCGTGGATGACCTGGCGGGCCGAGCCCATATGAGCCCGCGTAACTTTGCTCGGCGATTCGTCGCGGTCACAGGCTCGACCCCCCATCGGTGGGTGATCTGCCAGCGCTTGCTGCAGGCACAGCGGCTGCTGGAGACGACTGATCTGTCGGTGGAGGTCGTGGCGAGCCGAGCCGGCCTCGGCTCGGCCGCCACTCTCCGTCAGCATTTTCAGCGCCAGTTTTCTACTTCCCCCCAGACCTATCGGCGCCTGTTCCGCCAGTCCGCCTAGCAGGTAGCCCGCTGGTGGGGACAAAACTCTTGGCGCAGCCGACTTCCCATATGCCTGCAGGTG
>DASXTD010000658.1:0-2970 GCA_036505655.1 Chloroflexota bacterium | reverse complement strand
AGCGGGACAGCTCCAGCCGGCTGTGACCGTCCGGCGTACGCATCATGGCAATCTCGACGCGCATGTTCCGCAATCCGGTGACGCCGTCTGCCCAGTCTCCCTCAACAGGGGCACGCCCCTCGAGATCAAGACCAAGTTCGGCGAAGAACTCAATGGCGGCATCGATGTCTTCCACCACGATGCCGACGTTGTCCATACGTCTAACTGTCATGATTTCTCCTGGGCGTCTAACACCGCGCTAAGCTGCGGCGCTCCACGGCGGATCTTGCGGGCCGGCCATGCGCCGTCAGCTTCAGCGCGTTGTTATGCGGCGCCTTCGACAAATGGAACATATCTCTTCATCATCCTGGTCGTTGGGCTCCAGGGTACAGCACGCCCTCCTCCCGATCGGACGAAAACAGCGAATAGAGCTTGTTGGCCGCCACAGACTCCCTGTGCGTATACACCTGCGCCGTTGCAAGGCCCATTTCGCGAAGGCGTACCAATGACCACTGGAGAAGATAGCGCCCTAGCAGCCCGTGGCAGAAGTCATTCTTCCTGTTGCGGCGCGATGGGTAAGCGCCCGAACCTGAAGACGCCAGCGGACCATGAACGAGTCGATCCAGCATTGCGTCTGCCGGCGGATCATCGAGCAGATTGCGCCCAAGAGAAACAGAAACAGGGTCGGGTAGCCCTGCAACCCGCGTGGAGTTCCTCGGCCGAGGAGCTGACGCAGCAGCAGCCCCAGGTTGGACGCACCGGTGTGAATCAGCAGCCGCTTGAGGATGTTGGGATGGCCGCGTAAGTGCGTTCGGCGCATCCCGCCCGTGTCGTAGACGTGGGCGAAGCCACGTTCGATCAACTCCCCGCGCGAGCGCAACAGCCGCCGTCCCCGCTCGCCACGCACGCGGCGCCGATTCGCGTAGACCGCGAGCTGGGCATCGAGGTCTCCCTCCCAGCTGCGGCGCTTGCGTTGTGGCTCTGGGATGTAAGAGCGCAGTCCCCGGTCCTCGAGAGCTATCAGCACCGCCGCGCTGTGGTAGCCGCGGTCCGTCACTACTTCCGACAGGCCCTCCGCATGGACCTGGCCGCCGCCCTCTCCACTGCCGGCGACCTCCTCAATCTGTTTGTCCGCTTCAGTGAGCGTCTGCTCGAGGCTGCTGGTGTCACCGCGATCGGCGCCCTGGACCGTCACCGCCACAATCGCGCCCGTCGCCATGTCCACCGCGTGCTCGGCTTTGTGCGCCAAGTGCGTCCGACCGTCCTTCATCTTGGTGATCTTGGCGTCAGGATCGGAGGGGCTGGTCCAGTCCTGGTTCGAGGTGCGCTTACGCCGCCGACGGTCGAGGCGGGCCAACGCCTCCCGGCTCGGGGTCTTGATTCCGGAAGACTTCGCCAACCGCAGCAGAAATTCCTGGTAGGACTCGCCGCTGTCGCGACGCACGATGCTCCGCATGGCGGCGTTGGCCTCCAGGGTCGTGGCATCGACCCCGATCGTCTTTCCCCGCAACAAATCCGCGCTCGCCAGCCGCTGCAGGATCCAGGTGAAGACCGCCCGGTGGGTCTCCACGTCGATCAGTCGCCGAGTACGGGAGATCGTGGAGTGATCGGGCGTCCCTTCGTCCAAGCCCAGGCGCAGGAACTTCCGGATAGCCAGGGAGTCGCAGGCGCGCCACGCAATGGCGCGCTCCGAATCCAGTCCCTCGAAGTAGCCGAGCATGAGCAGCCGAAAATACCGGCCTGGAGCCAGACTGGGTCGCCCCATCACCGGGGCATAGAAGCGCTGGCACTCCTTCTCGACGAACGCGTCGAAACCGGCGGTCTCCAGAACGGCGTTCAGCTTTTGGTAGAAGGGGTGGCCGGGGCTCGTCGGCAGCTCGACCGCGGCCACCCACAGGCTGTCCTGCCTCCTCTTCCGTTTTCCCATTGCCATGGGCGAAAGTACGACGCGCTGTATTCAGGCGAGGTCCGCAATGGGACTTTCACCACGGGCTGCTAGGCCGCGCCGCCGATGCTGGGGAGCCACGCAAACGCCAGTCAGGAGATTCTGGTCCGTCCAGTGTTCTCGGGCGATTCCTGAAACCCCCGTGATGCTCTCGTCCTGCTCGATCATGAGGTACTCGCAGCCCTCTGCGCCCAGCGTCGTGTCCACACGTTCTGCGAGGCGCCGACGGACCGCCGGCATGGCCGGCGCCCACACAGGATCGGACCCGAAGGCTGCGAGGACCAGGTCGAGTATTGCGGACAAGTCCGGCCGCGCCGCGACCCGAGACCGATAACCGCGGGGGACATTCTCCAGAGCCGCTATGCCCTCAAGCGACCAACGAATGCGCACCCACACGATCGGTGAATCACCCACTCACGCAGAAGCCCCGTAACGTCCGCATAACACTGAGATCAGCGGCGAAGCTCCATGCTAGCCGGGCTTCGTCCGCTGCATCTCCTTGTTCGGCGGCTCGCTCGCACCTATTCGCAGCCGCCCACACTACCTGAACGCAAAGGTCACCGTGATGTCCTCACGCCGTGTGCTGGGATGGCGGAGCCGGACCACAACGGCGCCCTCCCAGGAGCCCGGGTAGAGAGCTGATTCGAAGGGGCCGCCAACCGACTGCCGAACCTCCAGCGCCTGGCCAGGCATGACCAAAGCGCTTGGCGACGAGGAGACAACGAGGGGCTGTGCGAGCCGAGCTTCTCGGACGCGCGTCTCGATGGACTCTACGGTGACGCCCCCGCCTCCAGTCACAGACACGGTAGCGATCCAGGAGAAGGTGATCGACATTGGCTCGGAGCCCGGGCCGGCCGGACCGTGGAACGGCATCTCGACAGCGTCCTTGACTTGAATGTGGACCGTCGATTCGAGATGCGAGGCGCCGGTTGGACCCTCGGATCCACACGCCTGGCAGAGAACGACGATCGCTCCTCCCACGACCAGTCTCATGCCCTCACTAACATTGCAACGGAGCATCGGCATCACTCTTGTCCGCCGAACAC
>DASXTD010000657.1:0-5213 GCA_036505655.1 Chloroflexota bacterium | reverse complement strand
AGGCGGCTGACCGCCATATTCATCGCCCTCCCTTGTACCCTGGCTTGATTCTAGCCAGGCCCTAGCCACATAGCACGTGGGCTCGGGTCTTTTGAACGGCCGATGCTCGGGCTACCCGTCGGACGTTGAGTCCTGAGGCCGCTCCGCTGGTCGCTGCGCTACCATACGGCGACGCGGAGGTGCGGGAGATGGCTGGGCCCGACAAGACCGTCGACCAGGTCGTGTGCGAGATGCTCGCCGAGTACGGCGTCGAGTTCGTGTTCGGCATGCGACTCTACGAAGACCTGGACCCAACCCGCATCCGCCCAGTGAACGTGCACTTCGAGACCTCCGCGGAGCTGATGGCGTACGGCTACGCGCGGATCAGTGGGAAGCCTGGAGTGTGCGCCATCAATCGGCCGGGGACGCCCAATGCGATCATGGGGCTGGCCGAGGCCAATAACTCGTCGGTTCCGATCATCGTCTTGCTCGATGGCCTCGCCCCCCGGCTGGATGGCAAGAACGCCCTCTATGCCCACGATCAGGTCGGGATGATGAAGCCGGTCGCAAAATGGGTCGCGGAAGTGTCCGAGCCGGCCCGCATGCCGGAGATGCTGCGACGGGCCTTCCGAGTAGCGACGTCCGGCCGTCCCGGCCCAGTGGTGCTTATCCCCCGCGGAATTGAGAATGAGTCTGTGCCTGGCGCGCGCATCTTTGCGGAGGAGCAATTTACCCACTTCCCGGCTACGCGGGTGGCCCCCGACCCAGACCTGGTTCGACAGGCCGTTCGGCTGCTAAAAGAAGCGGAGCGGCCCTGCGTGGTGGCTGGCGGAGGCGTGGTGACGTCGCGCGCCTGGGCCGAGCTGCAGAAATTCGCCGAAGCGGCCCAGATTCCGGTGGCAACGACCATCTCGGGCAAGGGAGCATTCCCCGAGCACCATCCGTTGAGCGTCGGGGCCATTGGGAGCATCCAGGGCGGACGACTGGGACGCGGGCGCGTTGCCGCGAAGATCGTGAGCGAAGCTGATCTGGTGCTGCTGATTGGGTCCCGCACCAGCCAGATGGCGACCAACAACTGGACCGTGCCGAAGCCCGATTGCAGAATCATCCATATCGACATCGATCCTTCAGAGATCGGCCGTAACTACACTACTCAAATGGGCATCGTGGCGGACGCGCAACTGGCTCTGGTTGTGCTCACCGATGCACTGGCCGCGGAAGATTACACACCCCATGCTTCGCGGGAAGGCGAGATTCGCCAGCTTCTCGAGGCGTGGGAGGCTGACAGCGCGGCATTGGAGCAGTCCTCGGCGCTTCCAATACACCCGGCCCGCCTGATCAAGGAGATCAGGCCGTTCATTGATGCCGACACAATCCTGGTCTCGGACGGGTCGAGCCCCTTCATGTGGGCGAGCAGTCACCTGAAGGTAGAGGCGGGGGCGACGTTCATCAGCCCGCGGGGGACCGGCGCTATCGGCACCGGCCTCCCCATGGCCATCGGGGCAAAATTCGCCGCTCCGAACAAGAAGGTCATCTGCTTCGAGGGGGATGGCGGGCTGATGTGCGGTATCCTAGCCGAGCTGGAGACTGCTGCTCGACATAACCTTGGAATGGCGATCGTGGTTTTCAATAACGGCAGCTATCTCCACGAGAAGAATCGCATGCGTGGACCACTCAAGGAGGAGCTCGACTTCGTGCCTGGAATCGACTTCGCCCAGATCGGGCGGGGCCTTCGCTGCGCCGGCGTGCGCATCGAACGCCCCGAGCAGATCGCGCCGGCGATGCACCAAGCCTTGACCGGAAATACGCCGACCGTCCTGGACGTCGTGATCGATCCTACCCAAGGATTCCCGTCTGGACCCGCCTAGCCACATTCCGGATAGCCGCGTTCGAAGAGGAGTGGAGCGATGAGCGCAAGGGAATCGGGTGCCAGCCGCCGAGGGGTCAAACAGGCATCTGCCGTTAAAGGAGGGAACATGCCGAGCCGCACAACCCTTAAGCTGAGCCTCCTGGCCGGAGTTCTGCTGGCCGCGGCGTGCGCGCCAGCGGCCACGCCGGGATCCGGCGGGTCTGCCCAGGCCGAGCCGCCCCGAGCCCCCCAAACGTTGCGGATGGTCATCCGGGCTGAGCCCGCCTCCGTAGCGGGAACCGTCTTTGTCGCCACTGGCATCACCACCGGAACGCAACGTCGCCTGTTCAACGCAGGGATGGCGCTCAAGGACGCCAATAGCCAGTACCGCCCCTACCTCGCGGAGACGCTGCCTCAGCTCAACACCGGCACCTGGAAAGTGACCCCCGACGGCAAGATGGAAACGACGTTCCGCTTGCGTCCGAACTTGACCTGGCACGATGGGCATGCCCTGACCGCGGCGGACTTCGCCTTCGCCAGCAAAGTCTATGCGACACCTGACTTCGGGCTTTCGAAAAGCGTGCCCCACGTGTACATCGATGAAGTGGCAGCGACCGACGACCGCACCGTGGTGATCCACTGGAATCAGCCCTATCCGGATGCGGCCCAGCTCGACACCGGCGGACTGATCGGACTTACTCCGTTGCCCGCTCATGTGCTCCAGAGCCCCTACGACCAGCAGAAGGAGTCGTTCACAACGCATCCGTACTGGTCCACGGAGTTCGTGGGCGCGGGCCCCTATCGCATCGAGCGCTGGGAGCCGGGTGCTTTCATCGATGCAGTTGCCTTCGGGGGCCACTCGCTGGGCCAACCGAAGATCGACCGCCTGCACATCACCTGGAATTCCGACTTCAATGCCACACTCTCAGTTCTGCTGGCTGGGGAGGCAGACATCCCTGGCGACGACTCGATTCGGGTCGAGCAGGGACTGGTGCTCGAGCAGGAGTGGACGGCACGCAACGCAGGCACGGTGCAGTATCGGCCGCAGTTGCCGCGGTTCGTCCAGGTACAGCATCGGGCCGACTTCGCCAAACCAGCCGATGTGCGCGACGTACGGGTACGCCGGGCACTTGCGCATGCTATCGACAAGAACACGACCAATGAAACGCTGTTCCAGGGCAAAGCGGTCACGACCGATACGCTGATTTTCCCCACCGTCAGCTACTACTCGCTCGTCGATCAAGCGGCCACGAAGTATCCGTTCGACTTGCGCGCTGCCGAGCAGCTTCTGACCAGCGCCGGCTATAGCCGGGAGGCCGACGGTGTTTTTGCTGGACCCAATGGTCGTCTGGATCTGGAAGTCCGTAACATCCAGTCTGCCCAGAACGACGCCGAACGCTCCATCATCGCCGACACGTGGCGGAAAGCCGGTTTCCAGATCTCCGAGGATGCGTTTGCGCCATCCCAGAACAGCGATGGCCAGGCATTGGGTACGTTCCGCTCACTCTCGATCACGAGCGCGCAGGCCTCGTTCCAGGGAGTCAACTTAACAGAGTTCTCCAAGCAGAGCATCTCCCGCGCGGAGACTCGCTGGACGGGTCAGAACCGAGGCGGCTGGTCCAACGATGCGTACGACCAGGCTGTCACTGCCTGGTCCACCACCCTTGACCCGGATGAGCGGCATCGCCTGGTGGCGCAGGCGATGAAGGCGTTCACCGACGATCTGGGGGCCCTGCCGCTGGAGTTCAACCCTGGCGTCATCGCGTACGCTTCGGCAGTCCACGGCATCTCACTGGTCACGCCCGACTCTGAGCTCACCTGGAACATCTATGAGTGGGACATTCGCTAACCGGGGAACGCGGCCGCGGCTGAGCTCGGATCGACCATCAGCGATGACGCGTCCACTGCTTCGAAGTCAGAGCCGTGGAGACTGCGGAACGAGCGCACCAGCATGTCGTCGTCCCAACGCGGATCCGGAGCGCCGCTGACGTACCAGGGCGATCCGTTGTCCGCTAGCATCATCCCGTAGGTCTTCAGGGCGCTAAAGATCACCTGGATCTGGGGCGGATAACTGCTGATGTCGAAATCGGCTTTGAGGCGGAAGCGCTCTCCCATTGGCGGCACACTGGTGTCGCGATTGCTGGATGCGTAATGGCGAGCTGGCCACACGAAAGCTCTCTGCGTGAGTGGGGCGGTGAAGCGGAGCGCGTGATTGATGGCTCCTGCATCAACTTCGTCGAAGCGCACAAGCCCGGGCAGCATGGGGAGGCCAGCAGCATCAGCCGAGGTCCAGCTGGATGGGCGCAGCTTATTGGCGTTGAGATCGTAGATGGCGCCGGATCCGGCCTTCCAGGAGCCGTCTGTCTGGGCATACGCGGCGTACAGCTCGTAGAGCATGCACTTGCCGGTGTCAACCAGCAAGACGTGGCGGTCACCATTGCTCGAAGGGCCGCCCTCGATTGGGGCATCGGCGGGGATCGGATAGGGACCGGAATCACTCTCGTCAGCGTAACTAAACGACACCCGCACGCGAGGC
Organism: Chloroflexota bacterium; assembly: GCA_036505655.1. Taxonomy (GTDB): domain Bacteria; phylum Chloroflexota; class UBA6077; order UBA6077; family SHYK01; genus DASXTD01. Next base: position 849 of record DASXTD010000657.1, on the reverse strand, counting down.
TGATCACCCGGCACGAGAGTGTATGGAATGCCGTTTGGTGCGCCTTGCCACACGGTGCCGAAGTCGGGGTGGAAGGTGCGTCCGGCGCCGATGGTGCCTACATAGGCGTCCGACCTTGGGTCAACCGGCAGTGAGTCTATGGGTGTGTTCCAGACGTTGTCGGCCGGGAACATTGGGCAACTGCCAATCTGAGGACCCTGCTGCGCGCCTACGGCGCTGTGAAGCAAGAAGGCAGAAAGGAGACACGACGCCGCCATCGCCAGCACGCGCGAGCTAGTACGCCTATTCCTAGTCACGCCGGACTTAACGGGGTGGCTGTGGAAGCGTTACGAGCCCCTCTCCCGCGGGGGGAGGGAGACAGCCCCCCCCGGCGTCAGCGCTTTAGCTCGGCGGCCAGGTCGACGAAGACGCGCATCGACTCGGGATTGCTCATGGCGTCCAGGCTGGCGGCGTTTTCGAGGGGAACGCCGGCGAGAATCCGCTTCACTGGCACTTCTAGCTTCTTACCATTGAGGGTTCGGGGGACGGCCTCGACCTGGAAGATCCGATTCGGCACGTGGCGGGGAGATAGCTCGCGCGTCAGCGTCCCTTTGATTTGAGCGATGAGGCGGTCATCGAGTGCGACCCCTTCGCGGGGTACCACGAACAGCAGCACCTCGCCCTGGACACCGAGGCCGCTGGTATCGATCACCAGGCTGTCCGCGATGTCGGGCAGCTCCTCCACCACGCGGTAGAACTCACTGGTGCCCATGCGAACGCCGCTCCGGTTGAGGGTCGAGTCGGATCGACCATAAATGATCGCACCACCGCTAGAGGTGACCTTGATCCAGTCGCCATGGCGCCAGACGC
>DASXTD010000656.1:0-3190 GCA_036505655.1 Chloroflexota bacterium | reverse complement strand
GCGCCTCTTCGATCCATTCCGCGGATGAGAGCGACGACTGGTACTGCACCGTGCGGTTAAACGTCGCACCGGTCGTGTGGTTATTGAAGGAGATCAGCCACGAGCCCGGTTCCTGCTGAGCGAGCGAGACCGTCACCGAGTCGCCCGGATGAACCGCCAATGGGACCGGCTTGGAATAATCCGGCAGCATTTCGATCCAAGCGTAATAGCGCACCCGGTTTCCACTCGAAACCGCGGCTTCGGTTCCAGCCTGGATCAAATCGCGGCTGTGCTCGCCGCCGATCCCCACCCAGGTCGCATCGGCTCCCTGAGTACCGTCCATGGCTGGCTGGGGCACCGTCCAGGTGCCGGACACGCTTGTAAACGTGCCTTGGGTCGCCGCGTAGCCGGCCCAATTCGCTGACGTTCCGCGCCCCTGAGGCGAGATGACTGCGGGCGGCACTTGAGGCGCTGGCGTTGACGGCGCTGTCGGGCGTATCCCAACCGGCGACGAGAGGACATCGTCTGGGTGATCGTCGGTCTGGATCTTCCAGACTCCGTCCTGCTGCACCAGCGTGTAGACATTGCGATCGCGCGACTGATCCGTACCGCCATCGGCGAACTCGGTTATCCAGGTCTCCCAGGTGGTGGCGGTGGCCGTCCCGTCAACGTTGAAAGCGATGTCGCCCCAGTCCAGGCTAGCAAGTGCGATCCGGACGATGCCCTGGTCCAGCATGTCCTGGTTTATCTTGGCCATCTCCTGGTAGTAGGCGGAGACAGCCGTATCCTGCATGGCCGAAGCATCACGCGTGGCGATAGCTTGCTCTTGCTCATGGTTGCCTCGCAGGATAACGTCCTGGATAGCGGCCTGGTCGGTGCCACTGGGCGCCACCACGCTGGGCGCGTTATCGAATCGCGGCATCCGCGACTGCACTTCCTGGGGCAACTGGCCGACCAGTCCCTGTGCGCCGCAGCCGGATAAGGCGAGAGCGAATAGCGCGATGGTTAGGAGCTTGAGTGCAGGCCGTTTCATTCTGGTTCCCCTCGAAAGGAGTGTATCGGGGAACCCAGGGGCCTTGCTGAACGCTCCCTAAAATCTTTCGAAATACTCAGCCAGGGGACAAAGGCGGGTTACGCCGTGCGGTAGATCTCCGCGAAGACCGTGCGCCCGTTGCTGTCTACGGCCATCCCCATGGCAGCCACGCGGAAGGTGGGCTCCAGGATGTTGGCCCGATGCGTGGGACTGGCCATGAGCGCGGGCTCGGCTTGCTGAGCGGCATTCACGCCGGAGCTGCTCACCCTCGCCAGGTTTTCTCCTGCCAGCCGATACTGAATGCCCGCCTGCGAAAGCAAGCCAACGAAAGCCAACGCACCTGAGCCATCCACATGCGAGAGCGTGGAGGATCCGACTTGGGCCTGGGCTCGCGCGCGAGCGATGGGCAGCAGAGCCGGGTCGAATTTGACCGGGATGAGTCCGCGCGAAAGGCGGTCTGCATTCGTGAGGTCGAGAAGCGCTTGCTCCGCAGAGGAGAGTGCTGGAACGGAGAGGGCTGGAACGGCTGCGTCCGACGGGGCAGCTGAGGTGGCATCTGATGTGGAGGCATCCGGACTGTCCGTGGGTGCTTGATCTGTGGTGATATTCGCCATCGGTGGTTCTGCGCTGAAAATACTGGGGTCGGCCGCGGTCACCGTGGTGTCGGGGGCAAACGAAAGGTTGAGATCCGGTGCGGCCAGGACTTCTATCGACTGAGCGATTGCCGCGCTCGGCCAAAGAACAACCACACAGAGCATCACCAGCGCGCGACAGAACATCAGCCCTCCAACAAGTTCCGGACCACCCGCCGAATGCGAGGACAGGCTCTGGTCACGGAAAAACGATGAACACCAAATGAAGGGATCATGAGGGTTTCATGAGGATCCGCGACGTCCGATTTGGGATAGAAACGCGCCAAAGCCGGACTCGTTACAACACGGCGCGTGAGTTTAACGTGAGATTTCGATTAGCGCGCTAGTCTACACCCCGGCGTAAAATCCATCGAGCTATTTTCCGGTTGAATTTGCGGGGCCGATACGATTCGGTCCCTCGATCCCTAACGTTCCGAAGGAGCCGCCTTGAGCATGCTGCGCGTTGTTTTTACGGCCACAACAAGCCATCAGCTCAGGGTTGTATCCCGCCTTTGCGTCGTCCTACTCATGCTGGGGATGGGAGCTTGCGCCGCTCCGCCCCCTCCCGGGGCGCCACCCGTGGCCGAAGTGGGGGCGCGAACGGAATATCGCAAGATCGCGCTTACCACCAATTCAGCGATCTTCAAGGATCAAATCGGGGAGGCCTCGGTGCCTGGGCCGGGGATGCGTTTCCTGGTGGCGAATGTCAAGATCGAGAACAACACGGAGTACAAGCTGATCTATAACCGCTATCAGTTCACAGTTCAGGCACCGTCCGGTGTGGTCCTCAACGCCGTCGCCGTGCCGGGTGAGTCGAGCCCGCTCCAGAACTCCACGGTCGATCCCCAAAAAGACGTGACCGGCAACATTACGTTTAAGGTGCCGGATGGGGTCACGGACTTCACCCTCCGCTACCAGGTGCCCGGTAGCGTGGACCCGATCCTGGTCGCACTCACTCCCACGGAACCCACGCCGCTCAATTTGGAAGATAAGGCGGAAGGCTCACAGGATGGATTGCCGTGACTGACTCAACAATCATCTACACGCACACCGATGAAGCCCCTCTCCTCGCAACGTACTCGTTCCTCCCTATCATGTCGGCCTACGCCGCCACGGCAGGCGTGTCCATCGAGACCCGAGACATCTCGCTGGCTGGACGGATCATCGCCAATTTCCCCGAGCACCTCAAGGACGACCAGCGCATCGGCGACGCTCTGGCCGAGCTTGGCGCTCTGACCCAGGAACCGGAAGCGAACATCATCAAGCTGCCAAACATCAGCGCTTCCGTCCCGCAATTGAAGGAGGCAATTGCCGAGCTTCAGCAGCACGGCTACGCGGTACCAGACTATCCGGACAGCCCCCAGACCGACGAGGAAAAGACTATTCGGTCCCGCTACGGCAAAGTCCTCGGCAGCGCCGTGAACCCCGTGCTGCGGGAGGGAAATTCTGACCGCCGGGCTCCGGGGGCGGTCAAGAACTACGCCAGAACGCACCCACATTCCATGGGCAATTGGTCCCCGGACTCTAAGACCAACGTGGCGACCAT
>DASXTD010000655.1:0-6798 GCA_036505655.1 Chloroflexota bacterium | reverse complement strand
CCTGCGCCGAGACTGACTGGGACGAGGAAGACGCCCTCACCCCACCCTCTCCCAGAGGGAGAGGGAAGATAGACGAAAGACTGGAGGATTGAGCTCGGACCGGCGTCCGGCCAGGGGTCTGCGCCAGGCGGGGGTCGCGCTCCAGTACCCGGGCTATCGGCTGCTCTTCATCTCTCAGGTCGTTTCCAGTATTGGCGTAAAGCTGCAGGAAGTCGCCAATATCTGGCAGATCTATGAGCTGACCGGATCTCCCCTCCAGATCGGCCTGAACGGGCTGGCCCGGGCGATTCCCACTATCGCGTTTTCACTGGTGGGCGGAGTCATCGCGGACCGAGTCGAGCGCCGCCGCATCATCATCTTCACCCAGGTCATCAACGGCCTTTGCGCCCTATTCCTGGCCGTACTGACCGCATCGGGTCACATCGAGGTCTGGCACATCTACCTGGTGACGTTCGTCAACGCTTCGGTGATGTCCGCGAGCAACCCGAGTCGGACTGCCATCATCACTGGGCTGGTGCCCCGCCAGCATCTCTTGAATGCGATGGCCCTTCAGCAGAGCGTGATGCAGATGTCCAACATCATTGCGCCCTCGGTGGGCGGCGTCCTGATCGCCAGCATTGGGCTTCCCGTTTCGTATTTCATTAACGGAGCGGCTACGGTCAGTACAGCCACATTGCTTTACTTCCTGAAGGCGCCGCCGTTGCCGGAACGCCCGAAAGCGTCGCCCCTGCAAGATCTGATGGAGGGGCTCCGCTTCGTCCGCCGTCGGACAATCATTCTCTCGCTGTTGGGCACCGACGTGGCCTCGCAAGTGTTTGGCAGCTATCAGCCCCTGTTGCCCGTCTTCGCCGATCGCGCCGGGGTCGGAGTCGTCGGATTCGGCATTCTTTCCTCGGCCCCATCGGCGGGGGCTCTACTGGGCGCGATCACGATCGTCTCGCTGGGAGACGTGCGCTACAAAGGCTGGTGGATCGTCGGATCGATCCTGGCCTACTGCCTCTGCTTGATCGGCCTGGCGCTCTCGCCCTGGTTCGCGTCAACCTGGTTGTTCGCGGCGGGCCTCGGCTTCACCAACACGATGCAGGCCACTCCACGCAACACGGTGATTCAACTGGTCACCCCCGACCACCTCCGCGGTCGAGTAACCTCGTTCCGCAACATGCTGGCCGGGGGCGGCCCCAGCATCGGCCAGGCCTTGATTGGTCTAGCTGCCACGCTCGTCGGTGCCCCGCTGGCCCTGATCGCAGGTGCTGTTGCCTGCATTGTGCTCAACATCGGGATCATGGCCAAGGATCGGGAGCTCCGCAGCGAACACCTGGCTATGGAACCGGAGCCCGAGCCGGTGGTGCCAGCATGAGCGACATCGCTCGGCTCCTTCAGTCCTCCTTACCTTCGCCGTTGGCCATCCTGGTGATCGTGGTTCTGGGGGCCACGTTCATTTTTGGGGTGGAGCAAGTGGCGGCCCGGCTGCACGCGGCAGAGCATATCCCCACCCCCTACACGCGGAAGTTCGTGCACTGCGCGATGTCCACCGCGGCGACGCTCGTCCAGCTGCGCTGGGGTTTCTCCGGTGTCGTGATCTTCGGCGTCGTCGGGACGATCATCATTCTTTGGACCGCCTCGAGGGGCGAAGGCAGCGCTGTCTTTCGAGCACTCGCCCGACAAACGGACTCTCCGCGGGGGGCTTTCTTCTTGCGCTTGCCCCTCCTGGCGACGGTGCTGGGGGGGCTCGTCACGAATCTCTTTTTCCCGCGATTCGCTTACATCGGTTACGTGATGGTTGGGTGGGGCGACGCGTTGGGGGAAGTGGTGGGCGCCCGTTGGGGGAAGCACCGCTACCGCATACGGTCGTTAGGCCGAGAGTGGACGTCGGGGCGTAGCCTCGAAGGAAGCGCCGCCGTGTGGCTGGGAGGAGGGCTGGCATCGTTCCTGGCGCTACTGACCCAGGGTTTCCCGTTGACGACCGCGGCCGGCCTGGCGCTGGCAGCCGGCCTGGCGGGTGCGGTGGCCGAGGTCGTCGGTGATCACGGGTTCGATAACTTCAGCGTCCAGGTCGCAGCATCAGCGACAGCGCATTTCCTGTCTTAGGGAAACGCCTTACCGCCACTCCCATTGGTCGATATTCCAGGAAATTTCACCTGTGGCCCGTAATGCCACTTTCCCCGGACCATACAAGCCGGGGCCGATCGCCTCCGCGCTCACATTACTGGTCATCATGATGACGGGCAGCTCCTCGCTGAGGTGCCGTGCGATCAGTGCCCGCTGCTGGATCCGCTGACCGGGGTCCAGGGAGTTATTGAGGGCATCTACCAGCCGGTCGAAGTCAGGGCTGTTCCAGCCTCCCCGATTGGTTCCCCGCCAGCGGTTCTCGGCCGTGCTGATTTGGGTGCTGGTCAGAAAAGCCATCTGGTTATTCTCGTCAGCCCCCGGTTGCTGGATGGTGACCGCGCGAAATGTCGAGCGCGCCTCCGGATCCGTGGCGGCGGCGCCGGTTATGGCCGCTTCCTGCGCGTCCAGGCCGGCCTTCCGCCACATGCTGCCCACCACCGTCCGCGACGTCGCCTGACTGTCGATCGTGCTGAACTCGAAGTTGAGCCGTAGTCCATCCGCGTTGACGAAAATTCCGTCTGGACCCCTGGTGAAGCCGGCCTCTTTGATCCAGCGCTCACTGGCGGCCAGGTCGAGCGGATACTTATTGGTCGCGGCGTCAATGACGGGATAGCCAGCGGCCGAGGGCAGGAAAATGGAGTTGAGGAGCGTGCCATGACCCACGCTCACTACGTCGTTATAGACGGCCTTGTCGATGGCATACGCCAGCGCCTTCCGAACCCGGACATCTAGCAGCGCGCTTGGACTAACAATATCGGGGCGGAACTGAAACAGCACCTGGGTCAGTGAGCTGTCCTGGTACAGAACGGTCCCGCCGCTGCTTGGCACCCAGTCCTGCTGAAGGGCCTCCCCCACTTCGGGTTTGAGCGAAGCAAGTGCGACGTCAACCGTGCCGGCCCGAACGTTCGCCACCACCGTATTCGCGTCTGGGATCAGCTCGAAGCGGATGTGAGGGATCTTGGGGGCCCCGAGGATATGCCCGCCAAATGCGTTTCCTTCAATGACCACGCCGGGATCCCAGCGATCGAGCTTGTACGGCCCGAGGCCGATGAACTCGCGAGTCCAGTAGGGATGGTTCAGGAACGTATCCCGCTCGGTGGCGCCAAACGGCGCCTCCAGGATGTGCCGGGGAAAGATCGGCAGGCCGAGGCGCGATCCTCCGAGCTGGAGCTGAGCCGCATCGGCATACAGCTGGCGCCAGCGGACGACCAGGGAACGGCTGTCCGGTGCCGCCACGCTCTCCATCAGGTTCATGGGGACGGTTGCCCCCAATGTGAACCCTGCTGATGGCGTGGACATCACGCGCCAAGCGAAAGCGTAGTCCTCGGGCGAAAACGGCGTGCCATCATGCCAGGCGATGCCCTCCCGGAAGCGGTAGCGCGTCTCCATGCTCCCGTCCGGAAAAACCTGCCAGCTATCGGTGCCCAGCTTGGGCAAGCTCTCGGCGAGGTAGGGGTGCGGGTCTCCGTTCCCATCGACCAGCTCCAAGAAGGCGTTGAACGGGCGCAGGACCCGTCCATCCGAACTTCCTGCCAGGTTGGCCTGGTTGGGGGGAACGATCGAGATGCTGGCAGGCTCACGCTCCAACGCCAGGATGAGCGTGCGCTGCTCGATCTCCCGTGACTGAGGGGCGCCGGAGGGCGGGGAGGAAGTGGGCGAAGCACCCCCGGGTGCACAGCCGCTCAACAGCAGAACCGCCATGAGAACGAGCCACCGGCCCGACTGGGTTGGTGTGGGTCTGACTTTCAGCCGCTCGGAGCGACCAATTTTGTCGCTCAAGCCGCGCTCGAGCCCATGGTGTGAGCGTGAATCTCCTCGGTCAGGTGATGGTCCTCGCCGAATGGAGAGGCCAGGTGCCGATGCGGCGCATGATAAGGCGTGGGCAATTCCGTCACCTCCATGGTTCGCATCAAGCGTTAGTTGGCGTCGAGACGGGAGACGATGTGGTGATGGGTTGCTCCCCCAGATCCGGCGCACGCAGGTCCCGGCGGGTGGCGACCAGGCTGATCTCATAGGTGGCACAGGCCGCGGCTCCGGCCAGGAGGGCCAATGGGGCGCCAATGACCGAGGCCAGCGCCCCGTTGAAGGCCTGCCCGAGGGGCGGCATGCCATTGGTAAGCATGCTCTGGAAGCTGGAGACTCGCCCCCGCAGCTCGTCAGGTATGAGGAGCTGGATCACTCCGTTGCGGGGGGCGGCCTGCATCGAATCGAACAGTCCCAGCAGGAAGGTCGCCACGACCGCCAGGGCGAACCAGGGCGAGACCGTATCTGGGAACCGCTCCTGCACCGCGGGATCGAGGATGAACGGGGTGCCGTTGGCGAGCCAGGGGGCGGCTCCCAGTAGCGCCAGCGCGCAGCAGTACGAGAGCAGCGCGGCGATGATCCACAGGCCCTTATAGCGGAAGTTGCCGAGGCTCATGATGACAGTGGCCCCGACCAGGCTGCCCACGCCCGGGCCGGCCGCCAGGATGCCGGCACCGGCGTGACCGGCGCCCAGAGCAACCGCCACGATGGGTACGATGGCCATGTATCGAGCCAAAACCGTCTCCCCGACGTCGGCCGCTAGGAGGACCAAGATGATCGATCGGCGGCGCACGAAGCTCAGTCCCTCGATCATTCCCTGGATCGGCGATTGCGTCGTGCGCACGGTAATCCGTCCTGCCCGGATCATCGCGAGCAGCAGAATGGCGGCGATCTGGGTGAGCCCATTGATCAGGTAGGTGGGGACGAAGCCGAACGCGGCGACGGAGATCCCAGAGATTGTGGGGCCGATGATGTTCGAGCTCTGATAGACCGTGGAGTTGAGCGCAATCGCGTTGATCAGATGGTTGCGCGGAACCAGATTGGGAAGGAGCGCACTGCGGGCCGGTGCATTGAGCGCCTGGGCCGATGCACCCAGGAATGTCAGCACGTAGATGTGCCACACATTGATGAGGCCGGTCAGGGTCAGGACGGCGAGCGCAACACTGATGACGCCATTGATCCCCTGGGTGAGCATGCTGAACTTAAGCCGGTCTACCCGATCCGCGATGACGCCTCCCATGAGGGAGAACGCAATGGTGGGGATCGCGCGGGCGAACCCAGTGAGCCCGATCTGGAGCGCTGAGCCAGTCATATCGTAAATCTGAAGCACGTTCGCGAAGCTCTGGATCTGGCCGCCCATACCGGCCACCAGGAGCGCGCCATAGAAGAAGCGGAAGTCGCGATGTTGAAGGGCCACCGCCGCCTGACGCAGCCCGGGGCGTTCGTTCCGGATCATTTCGTAACAGTCTCTGGCACGCGCCGATAGTAGCAGGCGGCCGCGCACTTGTCACTGTGCTTTCGGGACTCAGATGGGACGATCGTTACCCCGCGCGTAGGCGACCAAGAGCGGCGAGCACGCGCTCGGGAGTGATCGGCAGCTCGAAAATGGGGGCGCCGATGGCGTCGGCTACCGCATTAGCGATCGCACCTGCGGTGGGGATGATGGGGATCTCGCCGATTGCCCGGGCACCAAATGGCCCGGGGCCGGAGGCGCCCTCCAGGTTAATGGTCGTCAGCTCGGGCACATCGGCCAAGGTCGGCATCTTGTAATCGGATAGATGACCGTTGGTGATACGACCTTCCTCGGTGGTGAGCTCCTCGGACAACGCGTAACCTACGCCCTGGATCAGTCCGCCCTCTATCTGTCCCTGGTGCCCGATGGCGTTGATGATAGTGCCGGTGTCCTGAGCGGAGACCATGCGCAGCAACTCTACGCGGCCCGTCTCCGGGTCCACTTGGACCTCCGCTCCCTGCACGCAGTAGGCGCTATCGGGATCGCGGGGCGTCGTGATGGTTGCTTGGGCGTGAGCGGCCGGGTCGCCGGGGCGGATCATCTCCGCCGCTAGCTCCCCGAGCGAGATGTATTTGCCGTCGGGGGTGCGCCAGCCGCCCTCGCGGACAGTTCCATCCATGGGGCTGGCCCAGGTGACCTGATCCGAGTTGAGGGCCTGGGCAGCGAGTGGCGCCAGCTGTTCTTTCAGCTTATCAGTGGCGGTGATGACCGCGTGCCCGGCGACATTGGTCATCCGGCTGGCACCCGAGCCCACATCGATTGGGAGCGCATCGGTGCTGCTCGGGACAAGATGAACGCGATCGATAGGCACGCCCATTGCTTCAGCCGCCACTTGCGCCACCACGGTGAGCCCGCCCTGTCCGTTATCGGGCATTGCGCTGATGACCGTGATCGCGCCGTCGGGATTGACGGTAATGTCCGAGGAACCTTCCCCAGTACCCGTTCCCCGGTTGCAAATGCTGATGCCTCGGCCTACGAGGACGTGCTGAGTGCTGAGCGATGAGTGCTGAGAGCCCCCTCTCCCCAACCCTCCCCCGCGAGGGGGGAGGGAGTGCTTGGCATCCTCAGCACTTAGCACTCGTGACTCAGCACTCTCCCAAACGGCGTGGGCGGCCGCGCGGAGCACGCGTCGGCCAGCGTCCTCCGCCCCATCGTGGTTCCTGGCGGGCAAGTTGTGCTCGCGCAGCTCGACCGGATCCATACCCAGCTCGCGGGCGATCAGGTCAGTGTGCGCCTCGACGGCGAAGATGACCTGGGGCGAGCCCGGCGCACGCATGTAGCCGCAGGGCACCTGGTTCGTGTAGGTGCAGTAGGCCTCGACGTGGAGATTGGGAATCGTGTAGCAGCTGGCCATGCGGCCGGCCCCACCCAAC
>DASXTD010000654.1:0-3692 GCA_036505655.1 Chloroflexota bacterium | reverse complement strand
AGAAGTCAAGGAACGCGGCCAGGTTCGCGCGGTTGCCATCCGTGAGACCGTATTGATGCGCGTCCGTACCAAGCAGCTCGATTTCCTGCTCGGCCAACTGCTGCTCTTCAGGCGGCCGATATCGGCTCGCCATCGCATTGGCCTTGGATAGCAGGCTCACCAGGCGATTGGGCAGATCGGGGTGCTGCTGAGCCAGCTCCGGCTTCAGCGTAACGATGTCGCTAATCGGATAGAGCCCAGTTCGCTTGAATTGATCCGCCAAGGCCGCGGGATCGTTCTCCAGAATTCTGATCCCTGGGTGGGCTTTCACCTCTTCGTCCAGCTTGTCGCCGCCGAACATGGACCAGTAGCGTGGACCGCCCGTGATGAAACCTGCATGGAGCCGGCCACTCAGGACGGCATCGAACAGTTCGTCCTCGGTTTCAGGACCGGGACGGAGATCCAGGCCCATCCGGTTCACCGGCCAATCTAACCCGAGCCCACACCGCCACTCGATGGAGTGCAGGTCAATGCCGTAGCCCACCTCCAACATCATAAGGACCGCCCCGCCGGTACCGGACTGGGCCGATAGTCGCGAGCCCACCCGCTTGCCAGCCAGATCGCCGAGACTGCGCATCGGACTATCGGCGCGCACGAAGAAGTTACGCTGCATGTGCTCACGCCCGAAAAACACCGGAATGCCGTTGGCAGATTTTCCTGCCTGCAGATCGAGCGCGGCGCGACGCACGCCGTTCTCGCCCACATCGAATCCGCCTTCAGCCGCGACGATGAAGCGCTCTGGGGCTAGTTCAATATCCGACCGCGAGTCGTAGGTAATTCCAGGCTCGTCAACTGCGCCCTCGTCGAGCGCTCGGGTCCACGGACCCGGAGGAAACAGCATGCGCAGGTGTACTGGGCTGGCAGTGGCCATGGCTCGCCCCCGGTAATCAAAGTGAGTCAGCACATGTTAAAGTCGTTGACCAGGTAGCGCCAGGCGCCCTAATGGCTGGCCGTCGCCTGATAGAGGTCTTGGAGGCGTCTCCATGCTGAAACCGATTGCGCTCTCGCGCGCTCACGCCGAGACTAGCAGCGTTGCCGAATCCTTGCCGGTCCTCACCGATCTGCTCGGATTCGAAAGAGTGCCCGACGGCGGCAGCCCTATGCTGCTGCGTCATCCGGCCAGCGAGTGGGAACTGGTCCTCAACGAGCGGGTTGGGGCGCCTCCCAAGGCTCACCACGACCACTATGGGGTGCGGGTAGCCACCAACGATGAGATCCGCGCCGCCTACGCCTACCTGGCCGCTCACCAGGACGAGTACGGGCTAACCGAGCTGCTAGCGCCGGAGTATTCCCACGGAGCGTTGTCTGTTTACTTCCGCGAGCCCGGCGGCAACGTCTGGGAGATCGAGTGCTTCGAAGACGTACTGCGCAACCCCGAGAAGGGCGGGGGAACCCGCCTGGGCGGTGTGCGCGCTCCTCACTGGACGGACGCGCCGGATTCACAGCCGATCAATAGCCGTGGCTACATCCCCCGCGCTTTCACGCATGGCACACTCGCCTGTGCCGACGAGGAGGTCTCCGGACGCTTCTACGCCGACGTGCTAGGTCTAGAGGTGATCCGGGCTTACAAGCACGTTGTGTACATCAAACATCCAGACAGCAAGCACTACGTCGTCTGTCTGGCTCGTCCGGTCGGCCTCAACCCGTTCTCGGCGAATTTCCGCTACACCCTCACCCTGGATTCGCCTGCCAGCGTGGAGGCAGCCCATGCCGAGCTGACCGCCCAAGCCTCCAATCTCAGCATCCAGGAAGTCGGGGCGGTAGAAACAGGAGCCGGACCGGCGTCATTCCTGCTCCGCGATCTGGACGGCAACTACTGGGAAGTGAACTCCTAGCCCGACCCACTCGCCATAACATACGCATCACAAGCGGCCATGAATCTGCGTTAGCAACCATTTCTCGTTGACAAGCAGACATCCGAACGCGTTATCCTACTTGTCACCTTGAGCTCATCCGATCCCGACGCGCCCATCCTCCGCGGCGCCCCATCTCGATCTGTGCGCAGCCGCCTCAGCTCCGGCGGCTGGGCCCCGCGCGTGGCCGCGCTCCTCATCGTGCTGGTCGGTGTCGGAGGCTGGACGGTCGCTCTGGCGGAAGTGGCGCCACCCAACTTGCTCGCCGCCGCCAGTCCTACCCCCAGCGTCACTCCGACTCCCCAACTTACGTCCACGCCGCGCACGCCGACGCTGCGTCCCACACGCACTCCGGAGCCAACTCCCGAGGGCACAGCCGTGCCCGAACAGAGCCCCACCCTGGAACCCACAGCCACCGAAGAGGCTACCCCAGCCGCGACCGCCACGCTTGAGCCGACCCCTACCGACATTCCGATCCCGACCCCCACCCCAACTCCGACCCGCACTCCCCTGGCCGTCCAGTACTCGGTAGAGGCGGGGGATTCGCTGACCTCCATCTCAGCCGCGGTTGGCGTGGATCTGGATGCGATCCTGGTCGCGAATGGGCTTACCCTCGACTCAGTGCTGATTCCGGGCCAGATCCTTCAGGTACCGAGGTCGCCAGGCATATTCCACGTCGTAGGAGCTGACGAATCGCTTTCAGCGATCGCAGCTCTGTACGGAGTGAGCCTACGTGACATTGCCGAGGCCAACGCGCTCGAAGATCCCAGTCTCATCTACCTGGGGCAGCGGCTCTTCATCCCAGGGGCTAAGGCGCTTCCACCCACTCCACGGCCCACTGCCACCATTGAGGCCACGGCTGAAGCCACTACGACACCACTACCGACGGCACGACTGACGGCCATTCCATCGCCTACGACCATCTCCTCCATCACCCCCACCCGCTTCGCGGCGGCGGGTACCCAGGTGACGGTCTCAGCGCCGATTGGAACGTTCGCGGTCCCCACCGTGTCGGGGACCATGATTAATGGCAACGCGACTGCGACCCCGATTCCCCCTAAGGGATTCGCGGGGCCGAACGCTCGCCTGATTTGGCCAGTCCTTGGCTACATCTCCCAGGTGTTTGGCGAGAACGGCCACACGGGCATCGACATCATGGCCGACACCGGAATGCCGATGGTGTCCGCCGCCGACGGGGTCGTGACACTGACGACGACCAGCGACATCGGTTACGGCAATCGGATCGAGATCGACAATGGCGGCGGTATCTCGACGCTGTACGCGCATTTGAGCGTGATCCAGGTGACTCAGGGCCAGACGGTGCGCCAGGGGCAGCTCATTGGCCTGGTCGGCGAAAGCGGCTGGGCCACCGGCCCGCATCTCCACTTCGAGGTCCGCCAGGCCGGCGTTCCCGTCAACCCCCTCCAATACCTTCCCTAGCCCCCTTACAGCTTCCCGGGAAACTCACAAAGGTCTGCCACCGGGCAAAGGGCGCACCGCGGGCGCTGGGCCTTGCACGTCTCGCGACCATGGCGGATCAGATCCATATGGAATGGATAGGCGAGTTCTGCGGGGACAGACGCTTCCAGAATCTGATGAGCTTGCTCGGCCGTCGCCTTCGGCCCAGCTAAGCCTAGCCGAACGCTCACTCGATGAACGTGTGTGTCGACCGGGAACGCCGGCTTCCCGCACGAAAACAGCAGCACACACGCGGCCGTCTTCGGCCCCACGCCATCCAGCCCGCGCAGGAAGGTCCTCCCCTCATCAAGTGGGAGGTGACGCAAGAATCCCAGGTCCAAT
>DASXTD010000653.1:0-5248 GCA_036505655.1 Chloroflexota bacterium | reverse complement strand
GAGTCCGAAATTTCGTGGTTCGATGAGGGCAAGACCACGCTGGTGGGGCGCGTTCGGCAGCTCAATACGGGCCTCCATTGGGCAGAAGAGCCGCTCTCGCGGGTGCGCCACATCATCTCAAACATCCAGGTGCTGAACGTGGTGGGCGACGAAGTCCAGGTGAGGAGCCGCTTTTTGGTCTACCGCAATCGGCTGCAGGACGAAGTGGACCTGTTTGTGGGGAAGCGCGAAGATCTCCTGCGCCGCGACTCGGACACCAGTTGGAAGATCGGTCGCAGGACCATCATCCTGGATCAGAACGACCTCTTGGCGAAGAACATCACCGTCTTTTTCTAGCGATCCCTGGCCAACGTCTGGCCAGAGCCATGCATGTAGGCTGGCCTCCTCTACCGAACGGTCCACTCGTGCGCGTTCCAGGTCTCATCCGCGGATGGGGCCTGGGCGAGGCTGACATTGACTAGCTTGTCCGCGATCATCATCGGCTCTGGTCCATGGATGGTCCCCAGGGCCGGCAGTTGGTCGCTGAGAATGCGGAGGATAGTTCGCAGGTGTTCCAGGCGGCCCGGCATGGGGATGGTGGTGAACCAGCCATTGATGGCGGCGTCCAATTCCGGGTTCTGGAAGCGGGTCCGGTTTTCGCCGATGAAGTTGTTGCTCGAGACGGCGGCCTGCGTGCTCAGCCAGCGCACCGGATCGAAAGGCTGGCGCACGAGGTCGAAGCCAGGATAGGTGGCCCGGAACTCGCGATCAGAAGACTGCTGACGAGGCACGATGAACGTGTTCACGTCCACACCGATCCGTTTCCAGTAGTCCCCGGTCGAGAAAACGATCTTGTCCTTGAGATCGTCTCCCGCGTTAGTCCGCGTTTCAACCTGGAGCCGCTGGCCGCTGCCGTCCAGATAGAAGCCATCTGCTCCCTTCTGGAATCCCAGCCCGTCGATGATCTGAGCCGCCTGCCGCGGGTCGTAGTTGGACTTCACGATCGAGCTCTCGACGTCTTTGTAGAACGAACGGGTTGGCTCCAGGAACGAGTGCGCCACCGGCGCCTGGCCGGACTGCAAGCTATCGGACATTTCCTGGCGGTTCAAAGCCAGGAGCAGAGCGCGGCGAAACCGAACATCACCGAGGACGGCCGGGCTGGGGGTCAGCGCCTGCCCGTAGTGGGCGATCCAGCTGGCGGGTTTGAACTCGGCACGGCCCGCATCCCACTGGCGATCCGTCTCGATGGCTTGCTCCAGGTTGAAGCCTCGACCGATGGTCACGTCCACGTCTCCGGCCAGGATGTTCGCCACCAGGGTATTGGGATCCTGGATGAAGCGAATCAGAATCTCATCCAGCTTGGGGCGACCCAGCACGTAGTCTGGAAAGGCGGTTACCACCATATGGCTGCCCCGCTGGAACTCCGTAACGCGGAAAGGGCCGGCTCCAACGAAATCGCTGGTCCAGTAAGGAAGCTCCAACAAGCCCGCTTTCTGCTCCCGGTATGACCGCTCCAGGATGTGGCGGGGCAGCGGCGGCGCCAGGCCCGGGCTAAACAGCTGGTCCGCGTCGATGAATGGCTCCCGCCAGCGAACAACTACTGTGCGGGCATCCGGCGCCTCAATGCCCTCGATGGCGGTGTATGCCTGGTAGGAGTTCATCGCGATAGCGGGATCGCTGCCGACCTCCAAGGCAAACAGAAAGTCCTGCCCGGTGAGGGGAGTCCCATCATGCCATCTGGTGTTCTCGCGCAGCTTCCAGGTGGTTTCCATGCGGCCGTCGGGGAAGAGCTTCCACCCGCCGTTCTCGACCGTGATTACGGACTCGGCGAGCACCGGGCGCACGTTCCCGAGGCCGTCCAGGACCGACAAGCCGGCATTGATGATCTTCTCGACTTCGCCCACGCCGCGGGCAGAGCCCTGGCCGGCGTTGTTGACGGCCTGGCTCAGCGTGTACGGCTCACCCAGGATGGCCGCGGCGATTCGCTTCGGCCCTGCCGCCGGCTGGGTATCACCTCGTGCAGCTCCCACATTGGGACCGGCCGGCGTGCAGCTCACTAGCACGATGGCCGCTAGAGCCCATAGCACCGATCGCGGTCCCAGATGACGCATGCTTGTTGCCCCCACCGCCCAGGTTCTGCCTCCGTGCGACTACACGTCAGTGTATCCAAGAGTTTGATTCGTTGCCTCGTTGGTCATCGACAGCGCCATGACCGCTGCCCATGCTCGCTGGGACTGGGTGGACAGGGACCAAATACCGAATGGCTCTTGATTAGCACTGTTGCTCTATATAGGAATACCTTTTCATTGGGCCGGTGTCTCACGAGTTTTCCTAGGGCTGCGACTCCAGGTTCTCGACCCTCTCCGCCCGCTGGCTGGCGGAACGCGGGCCAGCATGCTTGGCTCGACCTGGTTTCACTTAACGGCAGCCCGCGGAGGCCCCTCCCTTTGGTGGCTATAATCGCGGCCAGTCGCCAAGGGATGGGAGCCATGCTGCTCCGAGAGGTCGATATGTGTAACGGCCGCATTCTTACCGGTCTCCTCCTATCACTGCTCGCCTTTACCGCATGTGCCGCCCCGTCCGGCCCCTCCTCTGCTGGCAACCAGACCGGCCGTAGCAGTGGGGCACCAAAGCGGGTGGTGGCCGGGATTCGTGGGACCGCTCAGGTGCTCTACGCGAAGCTGAACATCAGCAACGCCGGCCTTGGCGTTTCCGACATCGCGCGCATGGTGGGAGCGGGCCTGACCGCCAGAGACGATCAGGACGAGCTACATCCTCAGCTGACGGAGGCCATACCCACCGTTAACAACGGCAACTGGAAGCTGCAGCCGGATGGGAAGATGGAGACCGTCTGGAAGATACGCCCCAATGCTCGCTGGCACGACGGAACGGCGGTCAGCGCCGACGATATCCTATTCACGCTGACGCTATCCATGGACCCTGATCTTCCCGTCTTTGCGCAAACCGCCTTCGAATCGGTGGACGGCGCTCGTGCCCTTGATGCTTCCACGGTCGTGGTGACCTGGAAACAGCCGTACATCCACGCCGACGAGCTGTTCAGCACGGAGGTCGCGCCCCCGCTCCCCAAGCACTTACTGGAGAAGAGCTACCAGGAAGACAAGCTCAACGTCCCCCAGCATCCCTACTTCACGACGGACTTCGTCGGGACGGGCGCCTTCAAGGTGAAGGAATACGTGCCAGACAGCTTTATCGTGCTCACGGCATTCGACGACTTCGTCCTCGGGCGTCCAAGAATAGACGAGTTCGAAGCGCGTTTCGTGCCGGATGCCAACACCGTTCTTGCCTATCTCCTGTCCGGCGAGATCCAGCTGATCTTGGATGCTCGCTCGATCACCTCCGCGCAGGCTCTCACGATCAAAGACCAATGGGCGGCGGGCACCTTCGAATACGGCCGGGCTTCCTGGGTCGTTATGTATCCCCAGCACATCAATCCGATGCCGTCCGCCATGGCGGACGTTCGATTTAAACGGGCTTTGACCCACGCGGTTAACCGGGAAGAGATGGGCCAGGAGGCCCCGATTCCAGTTCCGATCGCCGACTCGTGGATCGGGCCCGACTGGCTCCAGTACAAGGACATTGAATCCAGCATGGTGAAATACCCGTTTGACCTACGCCGCTCCGCGCAGCTCCTCGAGGAGGTGGGCTATTCGAAGGGTCCCGATGGCTTCTATCGAGACATATCGGGCAAGCTGAATGTCGAAATTCGGGCTCCCAATACGGACATTAATACACGCTCGGCGCTCACCGTCCTTGATTACTGGCAGCGGGCGGGTATTGGTGGAGAGATGGCGGTAGTCCCTGCACCGCGCACCAATGACCGTGAGTATCGAGCCACGTTCCCCGGCTTGGAGCTGATCCGCCCCGCGGCGAGCCTGGAAGCCTTCACATCGGTGAAGAGTAACAACATCGCACTCCCCGAGAACAATTGGGCCGGGACCAACCGACAGCGGTATGCCAGCCCAGTGCTGGACACTCTCATCGATCGCTATCTGGCCACAATTCCGCCTGGCCCCCGGCTGGAAGGGCTTAAGGAAGTCGTGCACCTGACCACCGACCAGCTCGTCTTCATGAGCCTCATCTTTGATCCGCCCGTTCTGCTGATCTCGCAGAACTTGAGAAATGTCCCCCCGGCGAACCTCTGGAACGCCCACGAATGGGACGTGGTCTAAGAGACTTCTACAGGGAGGCAGATCGTTGGAAATTCAGCGGAGCGGCCACGGCTCCCAGGGGTCGGGGGGTCCGCAAAATGGTGAGCCGAAGATGGAGCACCAGGTGGTTATCGTAGGCGGGGGGCCGGTCGGTGTCGGGTTAGCGGTGGAGCTCGGACAGCGCGGCATCGATTGCCTGCTGATCGAGCGGCACGTCAGTCCGGTCCAGGTTCCCAAGGGTCAGAACCTCTCCAACCGCTCCATGGAGCACCTCTATTTCTGGCACTGCGTTGACGAGCTGCGCGCCGCGCGCGTGATGCCGCCGGGCTATCCCATCGGGGGAGTCAGCTGCTATCGCAACCTGATGAGCCCGTACTGGCATGCGGCAGTGGGCGGCGGAGGACGAGGCCCCCAGGTGCAGGACTACTACTTCGAGCGTAACGAGCGCCTGCCCCAATACTGCACTGAAGCCGTGCTCCGGAATCGGCTGAAGGAGTTGCCATCGGTGACGGCGCTGTTCGGATGGACGGCGGAGCGTATCGAGCAGGACGAGAACGGGGTGAGCGTGACCATCGCTCCCACCGAAGGGGGCCCGTTTTACAGTTGGTCGGCAGATACCGAGCAGCAGGTCAACGTCGAAGCGGGCCGCGAAAGCGAGGGCCGGCAGGTGGTCCGTGGGGAGTACCTGGTGGGGTGTGATGGCGGCCGCTCGCTGGTCCGAGAGAGCATGGGGATCGATCGCAGTGGGCGCGACTTCGACCAGCGTATGATGCTGGCGGTCTTGCGCTCGCGTGAGCTGCATGAGGCGCTCAAGCGGTTCCCGGAGTGCACTACCTTCCGCGCCATGAAGCCGGAGCTGCAGGGCTACTGGCAATTCTTCGGCCGGATCGACGTGGGGGAAGGTTTCTTCTTCCACGCGCCAGTGCCTAAAGATACCCATCCTGAGAACTACGATTTCCGCGCCCTGCTCTACGACGCGGCGGGCTTCGAGTTCGAGGTGGAATTCGACCACGTGGGGTTCTGGGACTTGCGGATCCTTACGGCCAGTCAGTATCGACAGGGCCGCGCATTCATCGCCGGCGATGCGTGCCATCAGCATC
>DASXTD010000652.1:0-14963 GCA_036505655.1 Chloroflexota bacterium | reverse complement strand
AACCCCGCACAAATCCGTGATGCCAATGCGCAGAGTACCGCTCGTGCTCATCCTCGGCGCCTTCGCGCTGATAAGCTGCAGCGAGCCTGGGCTCAGTAATGTCGCTCCGCCCGGGGCCACAGCCAACCAGGTGCCCGCTGTCGGGCCCGCGGTGCCTCCGGGTGGGAAGCCGGCGACCACTATCGTCCCATGCGAAAATTCTGAGCAAGTCACATTCCACATCCATGCCCACCTGGCCATCTACCATGACGGCACGGCAGTGCAGGTGCCGCACGGCATCGGCATCGGCGAGCCACAGCGCTTGCAAAGCACTCCTGACGGTCCGTTCGTAACGGGCGGATCATGCTTCTCCTGGCTGCACACCCACACCGACGACGGCGTGATTCACATCGAGGCACCCGAACCAAGAGTTTTCACGCTCGGCGATTTCTTCGGCGTTTGGGGGCAACCACTCAGCAACTCCCAGGTGGGTTCTCTTCAAGGTCCGGTGGCCGCGTACGTGAACGGAGATCGTTTCACGGGCGATGTGACGGAGATTCCGCTGAGCCTGCACGCCGTCATTCAGCTAAACGTCGGCAGCGACTCGCCACCCCCGCAACCGTACACGTTCGCCAACGGCCTCTAGTGGGGAAGGGCGGGCGCGTTCGGTTCGTCATCCTGATTGCGCTGATAGGCTTAGCGGCGACTCGGACGGTCCTTGCTAATGGCGGTGTGACACAGCTCGAGCGCCTGCTAGCGGGCCCTTACTTGCTCACCGTCACGACGAGCCCGACCCCGCTGAGGACCGGCCTGGCTGACGTGAGCGTGCTGGTCGAGCGCTCAGACACCCAGAACATCCTGCTCGATGCGCAGGTAACCGTAGCGGCAGAACCGATCGTGGGGACCACCAGCGCGGCGCTCTACCCCGCCACCCACGATCAGGCCATCAATAAGCTGCTTTATGCGGCCAACGTTAATCTCACCCAGTCAGGACGCTGGCAATTCGTGGTCCAGGTAACCGGGAACCTGGGTGACGCAACCGCCGCTTTTCAAGCCGACGTGGCCGAGCCGAGCGTTTTCGACGACCAGCATCTGATCCCCATCGCCGTGGGGCTGGTCATTGCGCTGATTGTTTGGTGGTCGCTGCGCTTGCCGAGACGGGGAAGTTAACGGCCGCAACCAGTCAATACCTCAAACATCGAGTCCCGAGACGCTCCGCTCGTTAGCCGCCCGACGTCGCCTGACTCAGCGCATTCAGGACATCCTGCAGCTGGCGCAGCGCATCGCCGTAACCTGCGAAGTCGCCAGCCCGCAACGCATCCTGAGCTCGGTTGTAGGCCGCCTGAGCCTGCGCCACCAGGGCTTGAACGGTCTGGACGCCTCCACTTGGAGCAGTGGCGGTCGGGGTAGGACTCGGGCTTGGGGCAGCGGCTCCCGGTGGCTGGGTACCGAACAGATCCGCCAGGGACTCCGCCAGGCTCGGCTGCATCACGATCTTGCTCCCGGTCGCGAGGATGACGCGCTTGAGCTCGGGAAGGGGGCTCTCAGTGCTCTGCAAATAGATCGGCTCCACGTACAGGTTGGATTGGCCAATCGGGATCACCAGGAGGTCGCCTCGAATCACCCGCGAGCCAGTCTGGTTCCAGAGCGAGAACTGAGCGGAGATCGTCGGGTCCTGGTCGATCCGGGTTTCGATCTGTAGTGGCCCGAAAATCAGCTTGTCTTTCGGAAAGTTGTACACGACCAGGCGGCCGTAATTCGGTTGATCATTGCGCGCTGCCATCCAGCCAATCATGTTATCGCGCGTCCCCGGTACGAACGGGAGGATCAGAGCAAATTCCGGCTGAGGCTCGCCGGGCAGGTTCATGATCACCCAGTAGGGAGCCAGGGGCTGGCGCTGGCCGGTGAATAGCTCGTCGGGAATGGCCCAGACATCCTCCCGCAAGTAGAAGACTCGCGGGTCCGTCATGTGGTAGAGGCGGTAAGTCTCCGCCTGGACCTGGAACAGTTGCTCAGGATAGCGGAAATGCTGACGAATGGACGCCGGGGCCTGATCCGTGGAACTGAACAGGTCGGGGAAAATGCCATCGAGGGTTTGGATGAGCGGGTCGGACGGCTCGGCCACGTAGAAATGGACCGACCCGTCGCGGGCGTTGGTCACGATTTTCACGCTGTTGCGTATGTAGTTGAACGGCCGTTGTGTCCGATCGGTGGGCCGATACGGCTGAGAGTACGGATAGCGGTCGGTCGTGGTATACGCGTCCTGGATCCAGTACAGGCTGCCATCCGCGACGACCATGTATGGATCGGGATCAAGGCGGAGGAACGGGGCGACGGCCCGAACGCGCTCGGAGATGTGCCGCCGATAGATGAGGAGGGAGTCGCTGGTGATGGAGCTATTGAGGAGCAGGTTGGGGTCGCCAAACTTCAGCGCAAACAGCAGCCGGCTAAAAAAGGAGCCGACGCTGATCCCAGATTCGCCACTGTAGGTCGTGAACGCCCCCTGATCGCCGGCCGGATAATCGAACTCCGGGGTCCCGGTGTGCACCACGATGTAGTGCTTGGTGGCCTCACCGAAATAGATCTCCGGGTGCTGGATAGAAATTAAGCCCGTGGGAGGCACGTCCCGCACGACGAACTGGGGCAGACCTTCCTGGCCCGCCACGTTTACGTATGACATGGCCACCCCGTAGCCGTGCGTGTATTGGAGCTGCTGCGCTACCCATGATTGCGCCTGGATCGGCAGTCGGTCCGGGTTCAGCTCACGGGCCGCGATCATGACCTGCCGATATTTGCCTTCCAGCTGGTAGCGATCCACACCCACACTCGAGAATTGGTAGTACTGACGAATCGCCTGAATCTGGTTCAAAGTGAGAAGCAGCGGGCGAGGATCCCAAAGGCGGACGTTTTCGACCGTAGCAGGCTCAGCATCGAGTGCCGCCCTAGTCACCGCGTCTTCGGCGGGAAAAGCGTGCTCCTCGACCCGGTCGAGCCCGAACGCCTGCCTCGTGTACTGAATGTTGTAGGCAATGTAGGGCCGCTCGCGTTCAAGCTCATTCGGCTTCACGTCCAGACTCTGGACCACGGCCGGGATGATTCCGCCACCGAGCACCAGGGTCAGGCCCCACACCGCCACGCCCGTGATGGCGGGCCGAAAACTATTGGCGAACGCGCTGATAATGCACAGCGCAGCCGCTCCCATCGCCGAGAGAGCGAGCAGATATTGCACCCAACGCTGCACGAGCAGGTCAGTGTAGCTGGCCCCGTACGAGACGCCCCGCGTGGACCGCACGAGGTCGAACAAGTCCAGGATATGATTCGCGGCGATGAGAACCAGGATAGCGGCGGCCAGAGCCAGCAGGTGGCCCTTCACTGCGCGGGGCAACCAGGTCCCGGCTTGGGCCCAATTGGCGGCCAGCTCATAGGTGAGGACGAGGGCATACACGCCCGCCATCCCCAATACCAGCAGGAGTAGGGCTGTCGAGATCCATCCCTCCAGCGCCCGCCAGGCCGGCATCTGGAAGACGTAGAAGCTTACGTCCATGCCGAAGGCCGGATCAGTTACGCCGAACGGCGTCATATGAAGCAACTGGAGCACGACCATCCAGTTCCCCGACGCCATCAGGCCCATCAAGAAAGCGAGGACCAGCCCGGCTATGGTGGCGGCGGCCCGAATGAGGGGGGCGTACTCGCCCCGCTCGGTCATCTGGCTGCTCAGCTGGGCGAGGAGGTCCTCCCACGATCGGGTTGGCGCGGCACGGGCCGGCGGCGCGTGATACGTGTGGGCAAAGCGGCGCGCCAAGATCGCGTTGATCTGAAAGATCAAGAAGAAAACGACGGCGCCCACCACAAACAGGATCAACCGCCATCCGACGCTGGTAGTGAACACGGAAGCCAGGTGCAGGCTGTCAAACCACAGCCATTCAGTCGCGAAGTCGACGATCCCGAGCAGACCGAAGACGGCGACCAGCGCGAGCCCACCAATCACCATTGAGCGGGCGATGTGCGGACGGGGGGCTACTTCACGAGGGGGGAAAGTGTCCAACGATTCCTTCAAGCGCGATGCAAACAGGCAAAGCAAGGACGCGAGATTTTACATCAGTGTTGGTAACCGCGAATTCTCACGCGTTCAGAACCGAGATTTTACTTGAGTGTTAGTAACGGCGAATTACGCTGAAGCGTTAGTAACGTTGAATCGTGGGTCGGGGAGAGACACATGCGCCAGGGAAGAAGTAAAGATCGCCTTGTGAATGACATGCAGGATGATCACCTCACTGGGCAGCAGCGTGCAGCCCTCTGGAGCTCCCTAGTGCTCAAGACCCTACTGGAGCCCGACCGAGTAGCCCTCCACCGAGAATCGGGTCGCGCCCCCAGGGCTCATTCGTGGCGAGCAGCCCCTCTGCCATCGGCCACCCACTAGCTCGCTAGTGTGATGGATCGGTCCCAAGGGGACCAATAAGCCCTCGGAGCGCGGCCCACCTCCTCCTCTTAGATACCCACTCTCCGTGTTACCATCTGCCTAAGAGACACGTCCTCGTGTCTTTGGCGACGTAGTTGTCCCACCCGCCTTTCCCCCGAGGGAACGGCTGACCCATGGGAGGAATCCATGCTCGATTTCGAGCGCAGCATGTCAGAGCTGCAGCACGAGATGGAACGTTACCTGCAACATGTGGCTCGGCCCAAGCGCACCTATGCCGTCTTCACGCGGCGCGTTTGGCAGCCACCCGCCGATATGTTTGAGACGATTGAAGCGGTGGTCGCCGTGATCGACCTTTCCGGTGTTAAGCAGGAAGAGATCGATTTAATCGTCACCCGCAACTCGCTGACTGTGCGGGGTGAGCGCAAAGAGATCGACCAGCGTGGCGAGCGGGTCTACACCTGCATGGAGATCCCCTTCGGTCCGTTCGAGCGCACATTGGAGTTCTCTACTCCGGTGGATACGGAACATACCCAGGCGTCATACAAAGGGGGGTTTCTCGAAGTCGTGATGCCCAGGATTAATACGGGCCAGCCACGACGAGTCCAGGTCCAGCCCTCGTGAGCGAAGCCGAACAACTCCCGGACGTAGTCCCCCTCCTGGCCAGCAATGAGCTGGTGACCTTCCCTTCCATGTTGCTGCCTCTGGCCGTCGGCAAAGAGGCCTGGGTGCGAGCAATCGATAGTGTCGCTCCCACTCACAAGACCTTTGCCGTCTTCTACCAGCCCGAGACCGTCGATCCACCCACTGTAGAGTCGCTCGCCAAGATCGGCTGTGCTGGTCGCATCGTGCGCATGCTTCGTTTGCCCGATGGAAGCATCCAACTACTGTTCCAGGCTCTGACGCGAGTCCGAGTTGTCGAGATCACTCAAACTGACCCGTTCCCTGTGGCTCGCCTTGAGACGGTTCCTGAGACGGGGGAGCGGACCATGGAGACCAAGGGCCTATCCGAAAATCTGCGCGCCCAGTTCCAGAAGCTTGTCCGGGAAGCCCCCAATATGCCCGAGGAGATGGGTGTCGTCATTACTAACCTCGACGAACCGGGCCGCATAGCTGACTTTGTCGCCGCCAACTCGGATCTGAGTCTCTCCGACAAGCAGCGCCTCTTGGAGGAGCTGGACGTCAACGAGCGGCTCAGGCAGGCGACGGTGCTAGTAACCCACGAGCTCGAGGTCGTGGCGATTGGGTCCCGCATCCAATCCCAGATCCGCGAGCAGATGGACAAGGGCCAGCGCGAGTACTACCTGCGGGCGCAGCTCAAAGCGATCCAGGAGGAACTGGGCGAGACCGACCAGAACGAGGCCGCTACAGCCGACCTCAGAGAGCGCATCGAGAAGGCTGGCATGCCTGAGGAAGCGCGCAAAGAAGCGGAGCATGAGCTCGAGCGGCTCAACCAGATGAATCCGATGGCGCCCGAAGTGGGCTACATCCGCACCTACCTGGAATGGATGGCGTCCATGCCCTGGAGCACCAGCACCCAGGACAGCCTGGACCTCATTGAAGCTCAACGAGTGCTGGACGAGGACCACTATGACCTGGAGAAGGTGAAGGACCGAATCATCGACTATCTCGCAGTCCGCAAGCTCAAGGCGGACATGCGCGGGCCGATTCTGTGCTTCGTGGGCCCCCCCGGAGTAGGAAAAACGTCTTTGGGGCAGTCGATCGCCCGCGCGTTGGGGCGGAAGTTCGTGCGGATGAGCCTGGGGGGCGTTCGGGACGAGGCCGAAATCAGAGGATTTCGGCGTACGTACGTCGGCGCGATGCCAGGACGCATTCTGCAAGGCATCAGGCGGGCCGAGACCAATAATCCGGTGTTCATGCTGGACGAGGTGGACAAGTTGGGTGCCGACTTTCGGGGTGATCCGTCCGCGGCGCTGCTCGAGGTGCTCGATCCGGAACAAAACCACTCGTTCGTGGATCATTTCCTGGACGTGTCTTTCGACCTGAGCAAGGTGATGTTCATCGCCACCGCGAATCAGCTGGACACCATGCCTCCCGCCCTGCTGGACCGCATGGAGATTATCGAGCTAGCCGGGTATAGCGAGGAGCAAAAGCTCGAGATCGCACGCCGCTACCTGATGCCCAAACAGGTCAAAGAGCATGGCATCAGCCCGGAGGCGTTCGACCTGCCGGAGGAGACACTGCGCACCATCATCGAGCGCTATACGCGCGAGGCCGGCGTGCGGAATCTCGAACGGGAGATTGCGACGATATGCCGTCACGCCGCTCGCCGGATTGCTGAAGGCAAGACCCAGATTGCGTTTACCCCCCAGGACCTCGACGATCTGCTGGGTGCCCCCCGCTTCCACTACGACACTGCCGAAGCCAAGGACGAGGTAGGCGTCGCGACGGGGATGGCCTGGACGCCAGTGGGCGGAGACATTCTGTTCGTGGAGGCCCGCGCAGTGCCCGGCCATGGCGGACTGATTCTGACTGGGCACCTGGGTGAGGTGATGCGCGAATCGGCGCAGGCCGGCCTCACCTATCTCCGCTCACGGGCTGAAGCCCTGGGTCTGCCTGAAAACTTCCACGAGAAGTTCGACATCCACGTCCACGTGCCAGCGGGGGCGATTCCCAAGGACGGGCCGTCGGCAGGCGTGACCATCGCCAGCGCCATGATCTCCGCGTTGACGCGGCGGCCGATCCTCCACAACGTGGCCATGACCGGCGAGATCACCCTGCGCGGACGGGTGCTTCCGGTGGGAGGCATCCCGGACAAGATTCTGGCCGCCCATCGAGCCGGACTGAACACGATCGTGCTCCCCCGCGAGAATGAGCGGGACCTGAACGAAATCCCCGAACCCATTCGGCGCGACCTGACTTTCATACTGGTCGAGCACATGGACGAGCTGCTCCGCGCTGTACTGCAGCCGGAAGTGGTGACGGAAGAACCCAACCTGGAACCCGTGGGCGCGGGGCTCAGACCAGCCTAGCACGCGGGCAGCCGCGCGGGCAGCGTAATCGGATTGCAACGGCCGAACGTTGGACATGTGAGGCCGTGAAAGGAGAACCATGGCCGACAACGTCAGTGCCGAGCTCATTCGCCTGTTTTACGGTCTGTGGGAAGCATCGTCAGAAGGCCGCGATTACGTTCTATCGAACGAGCTGCCCGAGTCGCTGGAGAAGGTGCCCCGTGCCGAAGCCGCGGACATCCGCCGGAGCCTGCGTGATCTCAATCGGATCGGACATCTGATTGCCAAGGGGCCGCTTGACAGCGGCTTCGTCACTTCGTTGGTCGGAAAAGACGTGATTAAGATCATGGAGAAGCTCCGTCCCCTCGTGGAGGAGGAGCGCACACGCCTGGAGGAGCCGGACCTTTTCCAGTACGTCGATAACCTGTTCGAGGCCAGCCGTAAGGCCTATCCGGACTACAAGCCG
Organism: Chloroflexota bacterium; assembly: GCA_036505655.1. Classification (GTDB taxonomy): domain Bacteria; phylum Chloroflexota; class UBA6077; order UBA6077; family SHYK01; genus DASXTD01. Next base: position 7,129 of record DASXTD010000652.1, on the reverse strand, counting down.
ACGTACAAGACTCCGGAGCGTCGCCGCCTGGGCCTTCCCACGCCGGGATAACCGGGCCCCTTCGGTTTCGCTGCCGGAATACTCTGCCGTTACTGCCGCGCTCCAGCTGCGTTCAGAAGGGCTGCGACGCCCGGGCTGGAGGGAGCCGAGAGCACCTCCTGGAGGGGGCCCTCCTGAACTGCCCGCCCCTGCTCGCAGATGGCCACGTAGGTCGCCAGCTCCTGGACATCAGCGAGATCGTGGGTCACCAGGAGCATCGGCACTCCGGTGCGCTCCTGCAACTGGCGCAGGTCAGTGCGCAGCTGTCGCCGTGTCAGCGCGTCCACAGCGGCGAAAGGCTCGTCGAGTAGGACCAGGTCAGGTTCGGGGGCCAGGGCCCGCACCAGGGCCACTCGCTGCTGCTGTCCGCCCGAGAGCATGCGCGGATAGTGGTGTGCATGCTCGGTCAATCCGATCAGCGTTAGCAGCTGCTCTACTCGGCCCTTTCGTTCGGTCGGCGTTCGGTCCCGCAGCCCATAGGCCACATTGGCAGCCACATCGAGGTGTGGGAACAGCGCGTATTGCTGGAACACGTAACCGATGCGCCGCTGGCGAGCCGGAACTTCAACCCTTCCTGCCGAGTCGAACAGGACGCGCTCGCCAACCACGATACGACCGCGATCTGGCCGCGCCAGTCCGGCGATACAGCGTAAGGTAAGCGTCTTCCCAGCTCCGGAAGGCCCGAATATCGCGCTAACTCCGGGCGGCACCTGAAACCGCATGTCGAGCTCGAAGGCGCCGAATTGCTTGGTTATGTCCACTTTGGCGGTCACCAGAGGCCGCCCCGGCCCAAACGAGCTAGCAGCACGAGCGCTCCGCCAGTCACCACTGAGAGGAGGAGGGCCAGGAGGTTGGCATCATCGATGCGACCGGCTTGGACCGCATCGTAGATCGCCACGCTGGCAGTCTGGGTGCGGCCGGGGATGTTGCCCGCCACCATCAATGTGGCTCCAAACTCGCCCATCGCCCGCGCGAAGCATAGCGCGATCCCGGCCGCGATGCCCCGCCACGCCAGCGGCACGCTAACCGTCAGGAAGATCGACCATTCGCCGCGGCCGAGCGTCCGGGCCGCTTCTTCGTACGTCGGATCGACCTGCTCGAAGCCGCCCTGCGCGGCACGAACCAGGAACGGCAGCGCGGCCACGAAAGAGGCGAGGACCGCCCCCTGCGGGGTAAATACCAGGCTGGCTCCGAACAACGCATCGGTTGCCCGCCCAAAAATTCCCTGCCGACCAACTGTAAGCAGCAGGTAATAACCGAGCACGGTGGGTGGCAAGACCATTGGCAGCAGGACTATCACAGAGACCACATCCCGGCCTCGGAAGCGGGCTCGGGCCAGCAGCCAGGCCAACGGCACCCCGAGCACAAAAGCTAGTGCCGTCGCCGCGCCCGCAATGCGGAGGGAGAGCCCGAGCGGGAAAAGATCGAGCGCCATTATGACTCGCCCGGGAGCACGAACCCGTACTTGATCATGGTGGGGCGCCCGCTCGGCCCATCAACGTAGTTCAGGAAGTCGCGCGCGGCTGCTACCTCGTTGCTGGCAGTGAGTACCGCGGCCACCTGGCGTAGCGGGGGGTACAGGGAAGGGTCGACGATGGCGTACGGGGTCCCAGGAGCGCCCAGGATGACCGATAACGCCACCAACCCGGCATCTGCATTGCCCGACCGCACATATTGCGCTGTCTGGGATATGTCTTCGGCCAGAACCAGCTTAGGCTGCAGAATGTCCCACAAACCCGCGCTCTTCAGGGCCTGCTGAGCCGCGCGCCCATACGGAGCGTGCTCCGGATTGGCGACGGCGATGGATCTCACCTCCGGCCGCGTCAGGTCCTCCAACGTCGTCAGCTGGACCGGCGCGGCGGGAGCGGACACCAGGACCAGGCGGCCGACGGCGTAGGACTGAGACGAGCCTGGCACCAGTAGGCCTTGGGCTTCCAGGTCGGCCAGGAAGCTCGCGTCGGCAGTGAAAAAGACGTCGGCGGGAGCGCCGTTGGCGATCTGCTGACTCAAATTGCCGGTCGAGCCAAAGCTGACCGTGACCTTGCGGCCCGTCTCCCTCTCGTAGCTGGCCACGATTTCGGGCAACGCAAACTGCAGGTCGGAGGCAGCCAGCGCGATCAGAGGTTGGCCTGGATTGGCTGTCCCTGGCGACGGGAAGTGGAAAGCCTGGCAGCCCGGCAGCAATAGCACCAGGGCCAGCATGGGGCCGCCACGCATCAAGCTGGCATGCCCATCACCGCGCTGTCATAGCCGCCTAGCGCTTCGACCTGGGTTCGTATCTCCCGTCCGCCCAGGTAATCGAGCAGCACCGCGACGGACGGCAGGTCCAGAAAATGGTTGGGGATGACGAGGTCATACCGCTCCTCGCCCAGCTGTACGAAGTCGAGGCCATAGGCCACCGCGACCGCGCGGACCGCAACGCCGGTGTCCGCGAATCCCCCTGCGACCGCTTCGGCAACCGCGAGGTGCCCGGACACCTCATGGCCATAGCCGTCCACGGTCTCAGAGGCGATCCCCTGGCGGCGAAGCTCAGCATCAAGCAATGCGCGGCTGCCGGAGCCGGCCGCCCGGTTCACGATGCGTACGGTGGGACGAGCCAGGTCGGCCACACTGCCGATGTCGAGCGGATTGCCGGCTGCGACGACCAGCCCCTGTTCCCAGACCGCGAAGCCAATCACGGTGCAGGGAAATGGCACCAATCGCCGCACCCAAGGCAGGTTGAAGAGGCCTGTTTCCTCGTCAATCAGGTGGCAGCCGGCCAGGTGCGCCTCGCCGCGCGCCAGCCCCTCCAGTGCCTGGATGCTGCCGGCCTCGGTCGCGATCACCTCAACGCCGCGCTCCTGGGCCAAACCGGCCGAGAGAATCGTGACCGCGGGATCGCAGCCCAGCCCCACCAGGCTCTGCCGCCGCGAGCGCTCACCCAACAAGCGAACACCGACGTTCCCGTCAGCCTCCAGACTGGCCAACGCATCCGCCAAGGGCAGCCCGCGAGGTCCAGCGCCGTCCAACGACCGAGCGAAGACCCGCCCACCCACCTGGGACATACGGGCTCGAGCTGGCCGGTCCGGTCGCGGTCCCAGCCATTCGGCATCGACTCGGGTCGGCAGCTCGTCCGGAAGTTGGAACAGCGCCTCTACGGTCGTATCTAGAGTACGCGCCAGACGGAGGGCCACCTCGGTGGAGGGAGTCGAAGCGCCGTCCTCAATAGCCGAATAACTCTGGCGGGAGATCCTCGCCATGTGGGCCAGTGCTTCCTGCGATAGACGACGTTCGGTTCGCGCGGCCCGCAGTGTCGACGACAGCCGTGCAGCCATAGACTCAGATCGTAAAGGCTACCTGCGCCTCTGTCAAGTTTGCCTGCGGCGGCGCTAAGCCAGCTACCAGTCCAACAAAGGCCCGACCCTCTGATCTCGGACGGAACGGCCAGCTATCCAGCAATAGGCCCTAGTCAGGGCAGCAGCGCGCTACTGCTCCTCTTCCGACGATGCCTCGTCTGCGCCCTCTCCTTCGTCACTGGGGCTGGCGTCGGACGCCTCGGGCGCCATTTCGTCGGCCGGGGCACCTTCATCGACGGTACCCTGATCCGACATCTCTTCGTCGGTCGCTTCGGAGCTTGCCTCAGGCTGATTATCGTCTGCTGGCGGCGTGACCTCGGCCGGCGTTGCCTCAGCAGGCGGCGCCTCAGCGGGCGGTGCAGGCGGCTGCGCAGTCGGGGAAGGCGGTGCCGCGGCCGCCCCCGTGACGCTAAAGCTCTCACTTGTCACGGACGGGATGGAATTACCGGCACTGTCCACCGCGCTTGTGGAGGCGGTCAATGTGTACGTGCCGGGCTGATCCACGGACAGGCCCGCGAACACGGCTGCCCCATTCAGCATCGTCAGCACGCAGGACTTGCCATCCGCCGCGCAGCCCTGGCCCCCGAGCTTGGCGCTGGTCGAGCCGCCGAAAGCTATCCTGACCTGGTCCGAGCTGTTCGAGACCGGGTTGCCCGCACCGTCGAGCAGGCTGACCACCGGATTGCGGGTCATAGGCTTGCCCGCGTCGGACGGCGAGGGCTGCACTGTGAAGAGCAGCTGACGATCGCTGAGGCGGAAGGATGCGCCGGCGGCAGGCGCCGTGCTGCCCAGGTTGCCTGCTTGGGCCCTGGTGTTTACTGTGTTGCTGGCCGCGGCCTCGACGACGAAGTTATATGCACCGACGCCGCTGGCAGCAGGAATGATCACTCCGCTGACGTTGGCGACGCCCGCGATGAGTGCGACCGTCGCAGTAGTGGTAGTGGCGCCCGCAAACGTGAAGGGCAGATCCACGCCCTTGCGTGTGAGATGAACCACGATACTTTCCGTGCTGTTTTGCACGCTGCCGTTCGAGTCTGTCAGCTGCACGACCAGCGGATCCAACACCTGCCCCGCCCTGCCGCTCGATGGGCCTGACTGGATCACCAATTGCCTCTCGCGGACGAAAATGGGAGCGTCGGGTGCCGATGATGAAAAGGAATATTTCGGGCCTTTGATGTCGAGGCTCGCAGTCCCGGCCGAGGAATTGGCTCGCAGCAGGTAATCTCCAGGCTGGCTGATGCTCAAGCCACTGAACGTCGCGATGCCCTGCGAAAATGTCGCGTTCGTGCTCCCGCTCACGGTTGCTCCGTTGGTCGGCGGGTTCATGGTGTTCGCGTCGATCAGCTGCAGGGACACCGAATCGCTGCTATTTGTCGTGATGACGTTCAGACCGGCATCGTTGAGACTAACCTTGGGCTGAACGTTCAGGGGGCGGGCCCGCGCCGCGCCAGCTACTGGACTGTCCAGCACCAACTGGTTCGCTATCCCGGTCCCCACCGTAAATGTACTGCTGGTTGCAAACCCCGCGCCCGTATCGGCGCCGCCGGGTTCCAGTGCAAAAATCAGCTTGTAGGTGCCAGCCCGGTCGATGGCCAAGCCAGAAAACGTTTGCGACGTCGCGCCGCCCGCAACGCCCACGGTGCACTTGTTGACCGCGCAGGGACTTCCGGCACTCAACTGGGCAACCGTGGTGCTTGTGATGGGTGCCCCAGTCGAGTCAGCGAGTTGGGCACTGAGCGTGTCTGCCCCGCTGGTAGCAGGGGTGAACGCAACGACCGGCTGACTTCCGAAGGGTGATGCGGGGATGGCGCCACCTGGCTGTGTGCTTACGCTCAACGTTAGTGTCGCAGCGTAAGCAGGGAGTGCGGCGACGCCCAGGGTTGATCCCACACTCAGGGAAACGGCCAGCGCCAAGCGCATGGCGGCCTTCTGGGCTCGACCTACCGCCCTCACCAAAGGGAACTTACTGCCAACTGTCATGTGTACTTTCACGCTAGGCCCCTCTTTCGGAATCACCCTGGTGACGCTCGGCTTCGTTTCGCCGACGGACGGCAAACCTTGACCCTACTGCCCACTCTCTGGTGACTTCTACCTAACGATGATGAGGCGCGGCCGTTACGGCCCGAGTGGTTAACTTCTACGTGACGGTGATGGAGGCTCGGCCGCTGCTTCCCGCGTGGACGTTATCCGATGGAGTGTAGGTGGCCGTGACCGAGTGACCCCCACTAGACGTGGCCGTGTAGGCAGCCGTGCAGGTAATCGGGCCGCCGAAGATGTCCTGCTTACATGAGGAAGTAGGGGCTGGGCCCGAGTCGGACGCGATTGTAACTGTTCCGAGCAAGAGCGCTTGGCCGCTGCCCTCGCTGTCGGCGACGGTCACTGAGCAGGTCGATGTCTGCCCGACTGCTATGGTGGCTGGGTTGCAGGCGACCGTCGTCGTGGTCTTCCGCAGGCCACCGGTCGTCGGCGGCACGACCACCGTGACGGTCGCTGTCGGGGCCGTCGTGGGAGCCGGTACAGGTGACGCGGGTGTGCCGGGCGTCGCGGTTGCAGCTGGGATGGGCGTCGGCGTGGCGGCCGCGGGGGGCGGCAGCACGTTGCCGTCCTGGAGCGTAGTTACCGCTTCCTTGGCTTCCACCTGTCTCTGCACGAAGGCCACCCGCCCGATCGCGGGGGGAGCTGTCACACGGGTTGGTGTCTCCGCCAACTGGGGGCCAACCTCTGGTTGGAACTGGAGAGTCGTCTGGTCGAAGCCCTCTCCTGGGCCCAAGAACCCCTCGAAAACCTTGACCTGCCGCTGCGGTGCGGCTAGCCCACCGCCGCGACTCGCACCAGGATTTCCCTCGCTGGGAACCCCGTCCTGGAGCCCAGTCACCGTAGCTCGATAGGCCCCGCCGTCCCCCTGGGCCTTGAAAGTGAGGTCGTAGGCGCTCAAAGGATTCGGGAGGCTCAACGTCTGGTGGCCGTCCGCCACCCGGTACGTGGCGCTCGTGATCTGGTTGGCGAACGCATCAGCTTCGGGTTGGAAGCCTATGCTGCGCTGGTTTTCATCCGTGAGGAAGAAGCTGACCGGCCCATCCACCTCGAGAAGAAATGCGAACGGAGCCGGCGGGGTCTCCGATGGCTCCGTGGGGGATTGGCCCGGATCGACGCTGGTCCGGAAACCGGGGTCCACGGTCTGGGCGACGACCTCACCCTCGACGACGGCTTCCACGCCGACAGAGTCGGTGGACGACTCGATGACGGTAGCCTGACTGGGATCGACGCTCACCTTGTACTCGGTGCCGCGGACAAAGGCGGTGCTGGTGGTGGTGGCCGTTTCGAAGCGGCTCTCGCCCCCAAAAAGGTGCCCCACTCGGTTCCAGGTGGTACCGACCGCCTGGAGGAAGGAGATGCCGGCACCCTGGTCGGGGAGCTTTTCCAGGCGATTGATTAAGATCTCCGAGCTCGGCTCTATGGTGGTGGTCGAGCCTTCAAAATAGGTGACCACCGCGAAGCTATCGGGGCCAGTCCGGATGCGGTCGTCGACCTGCACCTGAGTATCGGCGGTCACCGTGGTGAATGGAACGCTGCCTCGCTGGAGCTCGACGGTTCCTTTGAGGACGAGAAGGGTCGCCTCAGACACCAGAGAATAGGTGGTTTGATTGCCCTGGGAGAAGACGGAAGCCGGGCGCAAGAAGCTAGAGACGCCGCTCTGGCTTGACATGAGAGTGACGAACATCGCCGCGGCGAGACCGATCCGGAGGTGGGGCGTC
>DASXTD010000651.1:0-2050 GCA_036505655.1 Chloroflexota bacterium | reverse complement strand
ATGTCCGCCATGATGCTCACGAAATGGGTGTGCGTATCATCGAGGGGTACCTTGAACGACATGTGGTTGTAGATGCGCTGCGAGCCAGGCAGTATCATCAGGTCCGTCTCGACCTCACCCCCCTGATGCACCTGCTGGCGTTTGATGCCAAGCGGCACCTCCTCGTATTCGAAGCCCGCTAGCTGGTCGATCAAGCCCCGCGTGGAGTTCGACTCCGCCGCGCCGCGCTGGGCCGTGTTCTGGTGCAGGATGAGCACGTGCGCCTGGTCGAGGTTGTTCTCCACACATTGGAGCCAGTTGCAGTCGTAGCCCGTCACGCTGACCGACAACGGACCAAGCTCAGCGAAGTCGTAGCGGAGCAGCACCGGCGCTGGCGACGGCCCAAGGTACGCCCAATACAGCCCGTACCGTTCGCGCACGGGATACGCGCGATGCTTGACGGTCAGGTGCAGCAGGCTATCGGCGGGCTCGGCGGGAGTCTCCAGGCAGTTGCCTTCGACGTCGTAGAGCCAACCGTGATACGCGCAGGCGATCCCGCGCTCCTCAACTCGACCGTACAGCAGCGATGCGCCTCGATGGGGACAATGGTCAGCGAGGAGCCCAACCCGCCCACTCTTGTCGCGAAACAGCACCAGATCTTCGCCGAGAAGCCGCACGTGCCTGGTCGGCGACTCGTCTGAGAGGTCCGGCACCATGGCGACCGGGTGCCAGTAGCGGCGCAGTAGCTCTCCGCCCGGAGTCCCCGGTCCGACCCGGGTCAGCCGCTCATTCTGTTCGGCCGTCAGCATGGCTCCCTCCCCGCGGGTCAGATTCGGTGATTCATATAGCATAGTCGGAGAACCTGGCGCGCCTCCGACAGGCCGACTAAAGTAGCAGCGGCTCGGCACGACAGTGGCCCGTCGCTGTTGGCACGCCTGAAACGACCGGAGGTTTCGATGCAGCTGCGCAGTCGTGCGATCCTGCTCTGGGCGGGCACGCTCCTGGTTCTGACCGCTTGCGCATCTCCCATCCCGCAGGCCAAGAGCGACGGCGCACCCCGGCCCGCGCCCGCGGTCAAGAAGCGCGCTACCCTGGCGGCATCATCGTCCCTCGTCTCAGTCGGCAGCACGTTCGTTGCCGCCCTCCCGGGAGCAGCGGACGTGAACTCGCTGCTCGACGCCGGTCTCACCAATTCGAGTCCCACCGTAGTCCGCGCTCCTCAGCTCGCCGAGGTCATCCCCAGCACCGAGAACGGCCTCTGGAAGGTCCTCTCTGACGGCAAGATGGAGACCACCTGGAAGCTCCAACCGAATGCATCCTGGCACGACGGAACGGCCTTCACCGCCGACGACCTGCTCTTTACTTTCGACGTCTACACCGACAAACAGCTGGCCGCTCGGGCGGTTCCCCTCCACAATTCGGTCCAATCGCTCGAGGCCGTTGACCCCCACACCCTCTTGATCCGCTGGAAGACCATCAACATCTCCGCCGACCAGATGTTTTCCACCACCGATCTGCCCCTTCCCCGCCACCTCCTCGAAGGCCCCTACCAGGCCAGCAAGGAAGCGTTCCAAGGCATCCCGTTTTGGACCCGGGATTACGTCGGCACCGGTCCATTCCGCCTCAAAGAATTTGCTGAGGGCAGCCACGTCGTGATGGAGGCCTACCCGGACTATTTCCTGGGCCGTCCCCTCATCGACGAGATCGTGGTCCGGTTCATCCCTGACTCCCGTACGCTGGTCGCCAACGTCCTGGCCGGAGAAATCGACATCACGCTGGGCCGCGGCCTGTCCAGCGACCAGGCCGCACAGCTTATGAATACCTGGAAAGGCAGGGTGGAGCTGGACGCGGGCGCCCCCAACCACGTGAGCCCGCAGCATGGGGCGATCCGCGAGCCCGAGATCATTGGCAACGCTGATTTTCGGCGGGCCTTATTCCAGGCCATCGATCGCCAGGAAATGGCCAACGTGCTTACTGGCGGCCTCGGCGCCATCGCGCACAGCGGTCTCCCCTATGGCGACCCTACTTACCGCGAAGCCGAGGCCGGTGTCGTCAAATACGCGTTCGATCC
>DASXTD010000650.1:0-2764 GCA_036505655.1 Chloroflexota bacterium | reverse complement strand
CGTCCAGCGTGGAGATGGCGATCAGTACGCCTCGAAGCTGCGGCAGGGTGACGAACCGAAACTGCTGCCACCAGCCGGCGCCGTCCACCTTGGCCGCATCGTACAATTCGGGCGGAATGCTCTGCAGTTCACCGAGGATGGCGACCATGTAGAACGGGTAGCTCTTCCAGGTGTTCACCGCGATGATGGAACCCAGAGCAAGGCTGGCATTGCCGAGAAACTCGACCGGCTGGGCCCGACCCAAGACGCCCACCAGCAGATAGTTGAACAGGCCGAATGGATGGTAGAGCAGCGCCCACATCAAACCCGCGGCGGCCGTGGAGAAGACCCACGGAAGGATCATCACGCCTCGCATGACGTTGCGCAGAGCCCGGCTGAACCAGACCTCGTGTAGAAGCAATGCGAAGACCATACCCAGCGTCAGATGCAGGACCGTCGATGCGGCGGTGAAGATCGACGTGTTGCGGACAGCATTCCAGAACACGGAATCCTGTAGGACCCCAACGTAGTGTGTGAGACCAACGTAATGCCACTCCCCGGCCGCCACATCCATGAGGCCGAGGGCGATGACGTTCAAAACGGGATACACTGCCGTAGCCAACAGAAACACGATCGCCGGCGCAACGAAGATATAGCCGGTGGCGTAACGAGGAACCCGAATCTGGCGCGGGCGCGCCAGTGGCCATCGGCCGGGCAACTCCGCCGCGGCGACGGTCTTCACGGTGTCTCGGTTGGCCATCAGGTCCCCGCTGCCGTGCCGCCGGGAACGGAGGCGACAGCCACCTCGCCTGAACTCATCGCCGGCGAGGTGGCTCTCACCGAAAGGATCGCCTGCCTCCTACTTCGCCTTGTCGATCTCGCCTTGCCAGATCGAGGCGGCCTCGTCCAGGGCTTGCTTGGGGCTCTTCTTGCCCGTCACGGCATCCTGGAAAGCGATCTTGATGGCGTCGATCAGTTTGCCTGCTTCCGGCAGGACCGGGGACATGACATTGTTCCGCGGATCCTGGCCCGCAAAGTCAGGGATGTACTTCAGGATGGGATCCGGGCTGTCCTTGAGGGATCCCATAGCCGCCTTCGTGGCCCACGGGAGGCTGATGACCTTCGTCATGTTGACGGAGACGTCGCGGGAATAGATGTACTGGATGAACTTCCAGGCGGCATCCTTGTTCGGTGACTTGGCGCTCATCCCGATCCCACTGCAGGACCAGAGGTAGCCGCCAGTCCGAGCCCGCCACGCTGGGGCGTAAGCGAGCCTGATATTGGGATCGATCTGCTTGGCCTTCGTCCAGATGAACGGACCGTCGATGATGGTGTACACTTGTCCGCTGGCAAGGAATTCGAGCATCTGAGTCTGGTTCTCACCCAGGGAGCCTGGCACCACTAGGTCTTGACTGTAGAAATCCTTCCACCACTGGAGCGCGGCCACGCCCTGGGGCGAGTTGAAGACGACCCTATCGTCGCGATCGACCAGCCTGCCGCCTTCCTGAGCCAGGCGATACCCGAAGTACCGGGTGAGGATGAATCCGCCATCAGAGAGGGGCATGCTCATGCCGTACCGGCCTGCGGATTTGTTCCGCAGCGTCCGCTCGACGCGAACGAACTCGTCCCAGCTCGTGGGAGCCTTGAGCTTTGCCTTGTCAAAGAAATCCACGTTATAGGCAAAGTGGTAGGGAATCATGTACAAGCAGAGCGACAGCGTCTTCCCGCCGAGCCGCCGGAAGGCGGTATCAACCATGCCGTCGGCAAATGCTTTGTCCTTGTTCAACCAGGAGTCGAGGTTTTCGACGTACCCCAACTTACTGAGGCCGGCGAGCCAGCTCCCCTCGACGCCGAAGACATCGTAGTTCTCCCCGGCGGCTGCGGCGGCGTTGAGTTTTCCAGCCATCTGGGGATATGGAGTGTCGACAACCGTGACCTTGATATTGGGGTTGGCCCGCTCAAACCCGGCGATGAGATCCGAGTGGTTCTTGGGTCCCCACTCATTGACCCACCACTCAAGCCATTTGAGTTCCACCCGCTGTCCCTGAGCTGAGACCAGGAAGCCGGGCGCAGACAGAGCGAAACCGACGACGAGCAGGATCAGGAGGGCAGTGCGCGAGCGCGTTCCGGATGGCATGAGCGTTCCCCCTTGAAGCGAGATCGCACCGCAGACCAATTCCGGACTCGCTGCACATCAGCGAGCGTTACTTGGCGGGCACCTCCCTTCTGAGCCACAACAGGCTCAGAACTCATGGCTAACGTTCTCTCTTTGGCGACCAGGAACCGTGTGGCAAGTTCGATGAAGGGAGCCCGGCTCCTCTGCAGAAAACGTTTACCAACAACCGTCCACAACCGCCGTTGTCATCACTGGACTACTTTCGTCGTGCGTCTGCGAAGGAGGCACTGTGGCCCGCCGAGTCCAATTTGAGCTAATGCGTCCACAGGAGATCGCGGACGAGCGGGCCCGATGCCCCGTGGCCTTCATCCCGCTGGGGCCGTTGGAGTGGCACGGGCCGCATCTGCCCCTGGGGACAGATGGACTCGTGGCCTACGCCGTCGCTCTCGAGGTCGCCCAGACGATCGGGGGCGTCGTACTCCCACCGTACTTCGTGGGAACTGACACCATCCGGCCTGATGGCCGGGGCCCGCAGGGCGCTGGCGCGTTGGGCTTTGGCGACGGCGCGCGAATCTTCGGCATGGATTTCCCCGAGAACCCTGTCAAGAGCGTGTACCTGGAGGAGGGCGTCACTTCCGTTCTTATCCGAGAACTGCTACGGGGCTTGAA
>DASXTD010000649.1:0-1887 GCA_036505655.1 Chloroflexota bacterium | reverse complement strand
TCTACTACCTCGCGCCGGCCCACCTGCTACAGGCCGAGATCCAGCAGCGGCTGGGAAACAAGGAAGCGGCGAGGGAGCAGTACTCGCGCTTCATTGCCCTGTGGCGCTCATGCGATGCCCCACTGCGTCCGGTCGTCGAGGGGGCCAGGACGCAGCTGGCGGGGCTGGTCGGGGAGCCGCGCTAAGGGGGCGCGCACGACGGGCCGGCTCGTGCCGGGGGCGCTCGTGGGGAGCACCCCGCTCCCCCCGCGAACGCCCTGCAGGCTGGCCCTTCCCCGCCGGGGCTGCCGCGACCGCGTATCTCGCGCTGGCAGGAGCGGACTCCGCCGAGGCGTTGCGTCTCTTTCAGTTGATTCCGGACACGCTCTGTATCGAGAACGCCTGCTTTTATGAGAAGCTCATCGAGGCCCGCCTGCTCGCCTCACATGGACTGGCTCGACAGGCGGGAGCGGTACTGGATCGCTGGGTCTGGAGTGGCGAGGGCCCGCTCTTCGTCCTCGGGGTCCTGGAGCAGGGACACATCGCCGAGGGTCTGGGCGAGCGCGACAAGGCGACGCAGTCCTACCAGTTCGTGGCCGATGTCTGGCGCCGAGCCGATCCCCAACTGCAACCTTTTGTGGTCGAGGCGCGGAATGCGCTGGCTCGGATGGCGAGAGAATGAGATTGCTCCCGGGGTCATCGCTCGCGGCTGTCACTCCCGCCCGAGCCGTACTCTCTCAAGCGCGGTCTCGAATCATCTCGCTCGGCTGTCCTAAGTGGTCATTAGCAGCCACCTACACTCCGATCCAGGTGCGCTCTGCCAACGGGTGGGTTGATTCGTCAAGGAATTGCAATGAAAGCGCCTTCAGGTCGTCGTCCATGGTAGGTTCGCAACCTCCCTGCAGTTCATCAGCCCCAGTGTCAGGTTAGGCGCCGCCCCGACGTCTGCACACCAACACCACCCAGACGAGCGTGCGGCGGGACCGAAGCACCTGGAAGCCGGCCGTCCGCACCAGGGTCTCGATCCTGGTGACCGGATGAACAAAGGTGCGAAACTCGTTTCCTGCCCGCTCGCGCCGTTGATTCTGCCACCAGGTGTGCGCCCGTACATACCAGCGGTCCTGCGGAAAACTCAAGACGTAATACCGTTCGGCCTTCTCGGCCGAAAGCAAGATCAGCGGCTCGAGCTCAGGATAACAGCATACGACGCGATCCAGGGTCACCAGCTCGGCCGATCCCAGCTCCGATACGAGGCTGACAAAATCGCCGTGCCGAAACACCACCCGGCCTTCGTGACCGCGGCGCGCGCTCTCCCGTTCGGCCGCAGCGACGTAGGCGGCTGCAGCTTCGAGATGCACGGCGCGCCCGACCCCGCGTTCCAGCAGCTCGTGGTGAAGGACGCCGATGCCAGCTCCGATATCGAGGAGTGTCCGCGGCGTGGCGGCGAGGTCGCTGAGGCTCTTCAGGATCAACCGGGCAGTCCCGCTCGGTCCCCGCTGCCGGTATTTGGCCAGCTCCGTTTGCGCTCGAGCCGGCGTGAAATGGCGATCCGTCGCGACACAATGGCAACTGGGCATAGCTCACATAAGGTGCGGCCTAGCCGGTGACCCGGCCTGGCCAGTGACGATTGGAGAGTTTGCAGCCCGCGCCTCGGGCTGATCAACTCCCGGGCTTGAACACCATCAGGTAAAGCACCATCAGGTAAAGAATGATGATCACAACGAGCCCTACCCCAGCACCCAGGCCACGTCCAAGTAATGAAACTCGCTGTTACGAGGCGGAAGCAGGCCCTTCGACTTCGAACAATCTTAGCTGCCTATGGAGAAGCGCTAGAAAGATTGACAACATGGCAATCCCGATGCCCCACAAGACTAGGTCTGCTTGGATCCATCTTGTCGTCAATGGCCA